>NZ_JBHZGO010000104.1:0-3260 GCF_042747725.1 Coleofasciculus sp. H7-2 | reverse complement strand
AAAATAAGATCCTCGCACCGGCCTACTTTTGCAGGGAGCTACCCCCCAACTATCATCGGCGCTGGCGTGCTTAACTTCCGAGTTCGGGATGGGGTCGGGTGGGTCCACGCCGCTAAGAGCACGAAGAATAAAATAAAAGACAAGCAAATAGGAGATGAGCTATAAGTCCAGCTAAAGGTTAAGTCCTCGACCGATTAGTACTGGTCAGCTAAACACCTCGCGGTGCGTACACTCCCAGCCTATCTCCCGGTGGTCTTCCGGGGGTCTTACTCCCACAAGGGGATGGGAAATCTCATCTTGGAGTCGGCTTCGCGCTTAGATGCTTTCAGCGCTTATCCGTTCCGCACATAGCTACTCAACATATGCCCTTGGTAGACAATTGAGAAACGAGCGGTGCGTCCATTCCGGTCCTCTCGTACTAGGAACAGCTCTCCTCAAATTTCCTGCGCCCACAGCGGATAGAGACCGAACTGTCTCACGACGTTCTGAACCCAGCTCGCGTGCCATTTTAACCGGCGAACAGCCGGACCCTTGGGACCTTCTCCAGCCCCAGGATATGACGAGCCGACATCGAGGTGCCAAACACCGCCGCCGATATGAACTCTCGGGCGGTATCAGCCTGTTATCCCCGGGGTAACTTTTATCCGTTGATCGATGGCCCTTCCACAAGGTACCACCGGTTCACTAGAACCGACTTTCGTCCCTGCTCGACATGTACGTCTCGCAGTCAAGCTCCCTTATACTCTTACGCTCTGCGCACGATTTCCGACCGTGCTGAGGGAACCTTTGTGCGCCTCCGTTACTCTTTGGGAGGCGACCGCCCCAGTCAAACTACCCACCTAACACTGTCCCTCACCCAGTTAATGGGCGCAGGTTAGACGTCCGAACCAGTCAGGGTGGTATTTCACTGATGACTCCACACAAGCTAGCGCCCATGCTTCAACGTCTCCCACCTATCCTACACAGACCAGTCCTAACGCCAATATCAAGCTATAGTAAAGCTCCACGGGGTCTTTTCGTCCTGCTGCGGGTAGGCCGCATCTATACGGCCAGTTCAATTTCACCGAGTCTCTCTCCGAGACAGCGCTCCAGTCGTTACACCATTCGTGCAGGTCAGAACTTACCTGACAAGGAATTTCGCTACCTTAGGACGGTTATAGTTACCGCCGCCGTTCACCGGGGCTTCATTTCGCAGCTCTCACCGCTCCACTTAACCTTCCGGCACCGGGCAGGTGTCACACCCTATACGTCCCCTACTCGGGTTTGCAGAGTGCTGTGATTGTGGTAAACAGTCGCTAGAGCCGATTTACTGTGCCTGCTTCCCGCAAAGCCTAAACCTCACGGTACACGCAGGACCCCTTCTCCCGAAGTTACGGGGCCATTTTGCAGAGTTCCTTAGAGAGAGTTCTCTCGCGCGCCTTAGTGCTTTTACACTCGCCCACCTGTGTCGGTTATCGGTACGGGCGCTCTTGCTTCATCGTTTAGAGGTTTTTCTTGGCACCGTGGATTCAACCAGTTATCAGCTCCGTAGAGCCTTCCCGAATAACGTCACTCTAACGTCAGGCGGATTTTCCTATCCCAACAAGCTTCGTTACCCGCCGGGCATAGCCATAGCTCCGGTTGGCCTATCCTAATGCGTCACCCCATCACTCCACAAAAGCGGGACGGGAATATTAACCCGTTGTCCATCGACTACGCCTTTCGGCCTCGCCTTAGGCCCCGCCTAACCCTGGAAGGACGACCCTTGTCCAGGAAACCTTAGGCTTTCGGCGGAAGGGATTCTCACCCTTCTTATCGTTACTCATTCCTGCATTCGCACTTCCGATACCTCCACATGTCCTTCCGGTCATGCTTCAACGGCCTACGGAACGCTCCCCTACCCACATCAACATAGTTGACATGCCGCAGCTTCGGTGCAAGGCTTAGCCCCGATCATCTTCGGCGCAAAAACACTCGACTAGTGAGCTATTACGCACTCTTTAAAGGAATGGCTGCTTCTAAGCCAACCTCCTAGCTGTCTTAGCGTTTCTACATCCTTCTCCACTTAGCCTTGACTTGGGGACCTTAACTGGCGGTCTGGGTTGTTTTCCTCTTGTCTGCGAAAGTTAGCTCACGCAGACTGACTCCCGGGGTATGGACCATCGGTCTTCAGAGTTTGACAGGGTTTGGTAAGCTGGTAAGCCCCCTAGCCCAATCAGTGCTTTACAGCCGATGGTAAACCCCCGAGGCTAGCCCTAAAGCTATTTCGGGGAGAACCAGCTATCTCCAGATTCGGTTAGCTTTTCACTCCTAAACACAGCTCATCCCAAAAGTTTTAAACCTTAACGGGTTCGGACCTCCACTTCCTGTTACGGAAGCTTCATCCTGGCCATGCCTAGCTCATCTGGTTTCGGGTCTACTACATGCACCTTGTCGCGCTATTCACACTCGCTTTCGCTTCGCCTCCGGCTATCGCCTTAAACTTGGTACATACAGTAAGTCGCAGGATCATGCTTCAAGAGGCACGCCACCATCCCGGAGGTATCATCTTCGTAAAAAGATAATGCTCCATGGGACTGTGACTGCTTGTAAGCACACGGTTTCAGGTACTATTTCACTCCCCTCACGGGGTGCTTTTCACCTTTCCCTCACGGTACTGGTTCGCTATCGGTCAGTCGGAATATTTAGCCTTACGGGGTGGTCCCCGTAGATTCACTCAGGATTCCACGTGGCCTGAGTTACTCAGGTGCCAGCTAAGCTTCCGTGCTTTTCGCCTACGGGATTTTCACCCACTCTGATGCGCCTTTCCAGTACGCTTCGGCTAAACACTCGAGTCTACAATGCTGGTCCTACAACCCCTCGCCCCGTAGGACAAGGTTTGGGCTGTTCCCGTTTCGTTCGCCACTACTCAGGGAATCGAGGTTTCTTTCTTTTCCTCTAGGTACTTAGATGTTTCAGTTCCCTAGGTTCCCTCCTCATACCCTATGTATTCAGGTATGGGTACTAGCGGTTCGCGCTAGTGGGTTTCCCCATTCGGATATCCCCGGATCAATGTTTGCTTCCAACTCCCCGAGGCTTTTCGCAGGTAGCCACGTCCTTCTTCGGTTCGACTGCCAAGGCATCCACCGTGTGCCCTTAGTAACTTAACCCTTTGGTTATTTACTAAAAACGCGCATCGTAAAAATGTTCGCCTAAGCCAGTTCCCTGACCTAAACCTCCATCCCTACTTATCGCTTCTAGATGCTCTTACTCTCCTATTTACTTGTCATTGTGCTCGCCGC
>NZ_JBHZGO010000103.1:0-107911 GCF_042747725.1 Coleofasciculus sp. H7-2 | reverse complement strand
CACCATCTGTCAAAGCAAGGGGGCATAGCGGCGGGAGTTGTCTCTTTCATCCCTCAAACCTCAACGTGAAATGTCTGTTATTACAGTATTATACTTCCATTGACTTTTGATTTTAGTTTAAGTCCCATTAGGTCGTAGGGATAGAGTTTGGAGTCGAGGTGACTATTGTCGGGGGTGAGGGTAGCGGTGAAGTTGTCGCTGACAAACAGTTGAGAACCGTTGATGGTTTGGATGTGGCTGTCGAAAGTAGAGTAGCCGTCGATAAAGCCTGCTAGGTGCCCCATTTCGTGCAGCAGGGTGGTGACACGTAGGCAATAATCAACACGCCGTACTGTGCCACCTGAATCCAGGTAATCCCTTTCATTCCCCTCAAAACGGAGAAAAAACCGACAATCACCATACCAACGATCGCGCCAGTGCTTACATCCACTTGTAGGAAGCGGCTGAACACAGTTCCCACAGCCCGCATCTATCCGGCGACGTAGGTCATGGAAACAAAAATAGCCGCCACGACTGCTACCAAACGGGCACGTTGGAGTAATAGCGATCGCACTTCTTCCGATGCAACAACCCAGCAGCGAAGCATCCCGTAGAAATCAACGTAAAATCGCGGATAGATATCACCTCAGTTCCTAAAAAAACCCGGTTTATTGGAGATTTACACTTACCTACTCAGCGTATGCCGCAACGCTCCAGCTCCTCAAACCTAGGAAGTGGCAGAGAATCTGCGATCGCTTCCGAGTAAATACATAAATTGGTGTTTTAAAAATAAAATACAAAATTTTGTAAGAATTGGGACGAATACTCTGCATCATTAGTAGGAAGCGATGGGAATACTAATAACAGCTAACCGGGGAGTAAATATCCAAGAGGACTACTGTGGACAATTCCAAGCATCCAAGCGAATTAACTGAGCAGCTGGCTAAAGCAGAGTCCGAACTCAACGCATTTTTTAACCTGTCCCTCGATCTTTTATGCATTTGCGGACAAGACAGGTACTTCCAGAAACTCAACCCCGCCTGGGAGAGAGTTTTGGGCTGGACGCTGGAAGAATTGATGTTGCGCCCTTGGATTGAGTTTGTCCATCCAGATGATGTGGATGCAATAACAGCATACGAACAATCTACTGACAATGCGATCGCCCATTTTGAAAATCGCTATCTCTGCAAGGATGGCAGCTATCGATGGCTGTCTTGGAGAACGTTACCGCATCAAAATGGATGCTACTATGCAGTTGCCAAAGACATCACCGAGCATAAAGCCGCAGAGTTAGAACTACAACAACTCACCGCCCAAGTTGAGCAACAAGCAAAAAGCCTCGACCAAATTCTCTCAGCTTCTCCAGACCATATTTATCTAATCGATAGAGCTGGAAAATATGCCTATGCTAGCCTTGCAGGTGCAAAGGCACTAGGGTTCCAGCGTAGCGACATGGTGGGGAAGACATGGCGAGAACTAGGCTTGCAACCGGAAAATATGGAGTCAATTGAGGCTCACCATCAGGCAGTATTTTCCACCGGACAACCCATGAATGGCGAAGCTTACCTTCCCACCGTCGAGGGTTTCAGGCACTACGAGTACATTATCACCCCCATCCATAATCCAGACGCCAGTGTGGATGCAATCCTCAGCACTGTCAGAGATATTACCAGTCGAAAGTGGGCAGCCGCCGCCCTAAAAGAAGCCAACGAAGAACTAGAACAGAGAGTAGAAGAGCGTACAGCAGAATTACAGCAGGTAAACGAGCAACTCCGGGATGAAATTAGCGAAAGCCTGCGACACGCTGCGCTCTTGCGACGTGCAGAAGCAGCACGGCGCGAGAGCGAAGAAAGATTCCGCCGAATTTTTGATGATGCTCCCATCGGTATCACCTTAGTGAGAAAACCTGACTGTCGGTTTTTCATGGTAAATCGAGCCTTTTGTGAAATTTTGGGTTACACGCAGTCAGAACTGATAACCCTCAACCTTTTAGATATTAACCATCCCGAAGATTTGGAAATGGAAACGCCTTATCTCAAGCAAGTAATTCAGGGAGACATAGACAGCTATCAACTTGAGAAACGTTATATCAAGAAAAACCAAGAAATTTGCTGGGTGAAGTTAACGGCAACAGTAATCCGAAATGAAATTGGAGAAATCCTCTATGAATTAGGCATGGTTGAGGATATCACCGAGCGGAAACGAGCCGATGCCGAAATTCGCAATGCCATAGAAAAAGAACGGGAACTCTGCGAACTCCGTTCTCGCTTTGTTACCACCGTATCCCACGAATTCCGCACCCCGTTGAGCATCATCATTTTGTCTGCCAGATTGCTAGAACGTTTCCCACATCAAGCAACAGAAGAGAAAAAATGCGAATATTTTGCTCGCATTCAAGCAGCTGCCAAAAACATGACTCATCTCTTAGATGATGTGTTGTTTATTGGTAAAGCAGAAGCCAAGAAGCTCCAGTTTAATCCAGCACCTTTAGATTTAGAAAGATTCTGCTGCGAATTGGTGGAAGATATACAAGTAACAACTAGCAAGCAACACGCGATCGCTTTCGCTTGTCAAGGTCAGAATACCCATTTTTGTATGGATGAAAAGTTGCTTCGGCAAATTTTCACTAATTTACTTTCAAATGCCATCAAGTATTCCCCGAAAGGCGGCAATATTCAGTTTGACTTAGTTTGCGAACAAGGAACGGCACTTTTCCGCATCCGAGATCGAGGAATCGGCATTCCTCCCGAAGCCAGAGCGCGATTATTTGAATCTTTTCATCGAGCTGATAATGTAGGGACGATTCCGGGTACTGGATTAGGACTTTCTATCGTCAAAAATTGTGTGGATTTGCACGGTGGCAAAATAGCAGTGGACAGTGAAGTTGGAGTAGGAACCACGTTTGAGATTACGATTTATTCAAGTAATTCTCTGTCTAAAGTAGAGGCAGAAAAGACAATTGCTTCTCTCGTTCAAGCTTCATAAATTCAGGAAATTGTTTTGCTAAAAACGTTTACTATAATCAAGACAAGACATTCAACTGAATTTGAGTTTAGATATTTCCTCCCTTTTTTATAAACTGCTTCAAAATCTCGCTTGGTTTGCGATCCCATGTATCGATGTGATTGTAAATTAAACCGTCTTTATTGAGTTTATACGTAGAGTAGCCATTGAAAAATAGGCGAGCTTTCCAGGGAAGGCGCAAGACACCGCGCACAGTCCAATTCGCCCTAATCGTGTCTTCATCTGTCTGATACACATCATGAAGATCGAAAAAGATTTCTGTAAAAAATAGCTGAGCGTGAAATCGCAGCGTCCAAAAGATAATGCGATAGTTGATTTTCCATTTAAATTTATTAACTGGATCTTCAAAGTAGATATCCTGCGTATAAATGTCGTAGGAAATATCTTTCTCAAAAAGCGTCGGTAAATCCTTTTTAAGCGTCTCTACTACCCGTTCTACTTGTAATTGATATTCCACGCGCTTTCCCTCGTAACCCAGCGGCACAGTGATGATTTTAGCGGCTTTTCAACCTCTTTTTTTGCAGAAAACCCGATTCTAGACCAGCCGCTATTTTACATTGATTTTCATCGATTGCTTCTTATCTACTGAGGCGATCGCTGGCAAAGTGGTAAAAGATCCGAAATTATACAGTAGACAGTATCTCCAGCCAGTGTTATCTCAGAAGAGGGAACGACAAATACTTCTAGTCAAAAAGTCTTCTGCCTAAAAACAAACTAATATTTGCTGTCTAAATGACCAACCAGTTATCCGTAATTTCTCGGAATTTGCTGAGAAACAACTGAATAGTCAAAGTCGAGCGTTTGCACAAATTATAATGAAAATGTTACCTATTTCATGAAAATCAACAAATATACAGCGTTTTCTTTCTGGATGAGGTACAGTCAAGCTTCCAAAATCAAAGGTTTTAGGCGATCCTCGTACCTCACTAGCTTCAAAAGTGCTGTATGAAATATTCCAAAATAAGATACAAATTGAATATTAAAAGTAAAAACTATTACGGCAATAAATCTTGATGTTAAAATTTGTGCAAAATTTTTTGTCAAAAGACTTTATTCCCCACGGGCATTGTTACTTGTGGAAGCCAGGATTAGTGTGGCTGCACATCACATCCGATGTTCTGATCGCACTGGCTTATTACTCAATTCCAATCATGTTGGTATATTTCGTCTACAAAAGGCGAGATATGCCTTTTTACGGGATATTCCTATTGTTTGGAACATTCATCGTTGCGTGCGGTACGACTCATATCGCAGAGGTGGCAACGCTGTGGCATCCGTATTATTGGCTATCAGGATTGTTGAAAGCTTTTACTGCTGCGATTTCTGTGTATACGGCGTTGGTGCTAATGCCCTTGATTCCTCAAGCACTTGCAATTCCTAGTCCAGCGCTACTGGAAACTGCCAACAATACACTAGAAAATGAAATTGCCGAGCGCCAAGCCGCTGAGGAAGAACTGCGAAAACTCACATTAGAGTTAGAAAGACGAGTCGAAGAAAGGACTGCGGCGCTACAATCTGCCAACATCTTGTTACAACAGGAAATTGCCGAACGCCAGCAGACAGAAGCGGCATTACGGGAAAGCGAAGCGCAATATCGTCGCATTGTCGAAACCACAACTGAGGGAATCTGGGTTCTCGACGCCGCAGGCAATACATCTTTTGCGAACAATCAGATGGCCGAAATGCTAGGCTATACCATCCCTGAGATGTTAGGTCAGACTTTATTTGCATTCATGGATGAGGAAGGTCAGGCGATCGCGATCGCGCAAATAGAACGTCGCCGCCAAGGAATTAAAGAACAGCACGACTTTAAATTCAGCCGTAAAGATGGCTGTGACTTGTGGGCGATTGTGGCGACCAATCCCATCTTCGATCAAGCAGGGCAATACATCGGTGTCTTAGGAATGATTACCGACATTACCGAACGTAAAGCTGCCGAGGAAGCTTTACGGCAATCGGAAGCGCAATTGAGACAACAAACAAACCAGCTAGAACAAGCTTTTCGAGAACTTCAACAAACCCAAGCTAAACTCGTTCAGAGTGAAAAAATGTCCAGTCTGGGGCAATTAGTCGCCGGAGTTGCTCACGAAATTAATAACCCAGTCAACTTCATCTACGGCAATCTCACCCACACCAGCGACTATACTCAGGAACTGCTCAACCTGCTGTCCCTCTACGAGAAACACTATCCCAATCCCGTCCCTGAAATTCAAGCTCATGTGGAGATGGGCGACTTCCGTTTTATCAAGAAAGACCTCCCGAAGCTGCTGGCGTCGATCAAGGTGGGGGCAGAACGCATCCGCCAAATTGTCTTGTCGCTGCGTAACTTCTCTCGACTGGATGAAGCGGAAATGAAAGTCGTTGATATTCATGAGGGAATTGAAAATACTTTGCTGATTTTGCAGCATCGCTTGAAACAAGTCGGAGGCACTTCAGGCATTCAGCTGTTCAAAGAATATGGCAAGTTGCCGCTAGTCGAGTGCTACCCAGGTCAGCTCAACCAAGTGTTTATGAATATTCTCGGTAATGCGATTGATGCCCTCGAAGAGGCAATCGGGAATGGGTCATGGGTTATGAATCATGGAGAAGAAAGTACCGATAAACAATTACCTACGATTCGGATTCACACTCAAATGCTAAACACCAATCAGGTAGCGATCCACATTGTAGATAACGGTTCTGGCATGAGCCAAGAGGTGCAGCAACGAGTGTTCGATCCGTTTTTTACCACAAAAAGCATCGGCAAAGGCACAGGACTGGGGTTATCTATTAGTTATCAGATTGTGGAAAAACACGGCGGTCAATTAAAATGCATTTCCACAGCAGGACTTGGGGCAGAGTTTGCGATTGAGATTCCCATTCACCAGACCAGTCGCCAGCCTGCGTTAGTGAAGTAATCTGCCCTATTTTTGGCTCCGTAGAAATCTTGATAAAATTTAGAAAAAGCAGGAAAATCTCTGCTGGAAACAAGAGAATATCCGTAGTTTCCCGGTTGCTAAATTTTGCATTTGTTCCATATAAAACGAATAAAATTTAAAGGGTAGGCATTTTTTCTATCGATTAAAGTTGTAAATAGATTAGTTTAATAAATAATATTTGTAATTTCGTATACAGATTTGCTTTCTACGTCTAGAAAGTAATCAGGTTAAAAACTTATTAAGGTAATTTGTGACAGAAAAAGGAATTTTTTGTGATTTAGATCCGGAGAAGGCTACCTATCTTAAAGTAGAAGTAAAGATTGCGAACATAATTACAACCAACCTAGCTGAGGAAAACAGAATATGGTAAACCTGAGCCGGATAGGTATATTTGAAGCTATATCCAAAAGAATAACCAAAGCTAGTGTCAGAGAAAATGTCGCAAGTATCGAATCTGGAGAAGTATTACGGGTGAAAGTGCCTATAACAAGCAATGAAGCAGCAAGGCTAAAAGCCCTCTGGCAGTATGAGATTCTTGATACTGCTCCCGAACAGGCTTTCGACGATCTAACTCAGGTGGCTGCACATATTTGCGGAACACCTATTGCGCTGGTCAGCTTTGTCGATACGCATCGGCAGTGGTTCAAGTCGAAAGTCGGTGTGGAGGTATCAGAAACACCGCGAGATATCGCCTTTTGCGCTCATACCATTCTGCAAACCGATTTGTTTGTTGTCCCCGATTTAACAGCCGACGAACGGTTTGCAACGAACCCTTTGGTAGCTTCCGATCCTAATATCCGCTTTTATGCAGGTGCGCCTTTAATCACACCCGCCGGTTATGCGCTGGGAACGCTGTGCGTAATTGACTATGTGCCGCGCCAACTCAAGCCTGAGCAGCAAGAAGCACTCTTAACACTGAGTCGTCAGGTGGTGGCGCAACTCGAACTCAGGCATAATTTAGCAAATATGCGACAAGCGATCGCTGAACGCTTGCAAGCAGAAACTCTATTAAGCAGTCAGAAGCGTGTACTGGAAATGATTGCCAGAGGCGACTCCCTCAACAGCGTCCTCAACGTTTTATGCCGCAATATTGAAAAACATTCCAGTAAAATGCTCTGTTCGATTCTACTTCTGGATGAAAACAGAATTAATCTGCACTATGGCGCAGCGCCTAGCCTTCCAGAAAACTATAATCGCGCTCTTGATGGGGTAGAGATTGGACCGCGTGTTGCCTCTTGCGGGACAGCTGCTTATTGGAAGGAACCTGTAATTGTCTCAGATATTGCTATCGATCCGTTGTGGGAAGATTACCGCGAGTTAGCGTTGAGCAACAAACTCCAAGCTTGTTGGTCTACACCGATTCTGAATTCGGATGGCAAGGTGTTGGGTACTTTTGCAATGTACGGCTCCCAACCTTGCACGCCTAATTCTTATGATTTACAACTGATTGAAATAGCAACAAACTTGGCAGGAATTGCCATCGAGCGCCTGCGGACAGAAACCGCACTTCAGAAAGCGCACGAAGAGCTAGAAATGCGGGTTTGGGAACGAACGCAAGAGCTAGAAAAAGCGAATCAGACATTGCAAGCTGAAATCGAGGAGCGCCAGCGAGCAGAAGCGGCGCGGCGGGCATCAGAAGAGAGATTCTTTAAAGCCTTCCGTTCCAGCCCTGACGCAATTACTATCAGTACGCTTGCAGAGGGACGCCTTGTTGAAATCAACGATACTTTGCTAAGCATTACTGGTTATACCCGCGAAGAAATCATCGGTCGCACCACAGTTGAGCTGAAGATTTGGGCAAATGTAGAGCAGCGCGATCGCATGAGGCAGATATTGCAGGAGCAGGGAACTGTTCGCAACATAGAATTTACCTTCCTGATCAAGTCAGGTGAGGCGCGTGTGGGATTGCTCTCAGCAGAAATTATTGACTTTGACAATCAGCCGTGTCTTCTCGCCGTGAGCCGAGATATTACCCATCGCAAGCAAGCTGAAGAAGCACTTAGGGTACAACAAGAGTTTCTTCGCAATGTGATTGACGCCACCCCAAATTTAATTTTTGTCAAAGACTGGGATGGGAAATTTACTCTGGTTAACAAAGCATTAGCAAATATTTATGGAACAACCGTGGAAAATTTGCTTGGCAAGACCGATGCAGATTTCAATCCGAATCCTGGGGAAGTAGAACAGTTTCTCTGTGATGACAGAGAAGTGATGACAGTAGCAACGGAAAAAATCATTTCTGAGGAAACCCTCACTGACTCTACAGGCAAGGTGCGATGGTTTCAAACAACTAAGAAGTCTCTGGTATCGCCAGATGGAAAAAGCCGGCAAGTTTTAGGAGTTGCCACAGATATTAGCGAGCGCAAACGCGCAGAGGAGCAATTAATCCACGATGCCTTTCACGATAAGCTGACAGGCTTATCAAACCGCGCCTTGTTCATGGATCGACTCGGACATTTGGTTGAGCTGACACAACGGCGTCAGGATTACTTGTTTGCCGTACTATTTCTGGATCTCGATCGCTTTAAGGTCGTCAACGATAGCCTTGGGCATACAATCGGCGATCAACTACTTGTCGAAATCGCTCGCAAGCTCCAGACGTGTCTGCGTCCTGGAGATACGGTTGCCCGTCTTGGGGGAGACGAGTTCACCATTCTTGTAGAAAATATTAAAGATGTCAGTGACGCCACCCGCCTTGCCAACCAAATTCAAAATGAACTAACTTTACCGTTCAATCTCAACGGACAAAAGGTATTTACCACCACCAGTATTGGCATTGCTTTGAGTACAACAGGTTATCACCAGCCGGAAGACCTGCTGCGCGATGCTGATATTGCCATGTATCGCGCTAAGGCATTGGGTAGAGCGCGTCATGAGGTATTCGACATGACGATGCACACTCGCGCTGTGGCACTTTTGCAGTTAGAAACTGACTTGCGGCAGGCTGTCAATCGCCAGGAGTTTTTACTTCACTATCAGCCAATTGTGTCGCTTTCTACAGGTCGAATTACCGGATTTGAGGCGCTGGTGCGCTGGCAGCATCCAGCGCGGGGTTTGATTTCCCCAGCTGAGTTTATTCCAATGGCAGAAGAAACTGGACTGATCTTTTCCCTAGGTTGGTGGGTCTTAAGGGAAGCTTGCCGTCAGATGCGGGCATGGCAAGATTCGTCATTAGAAGAACCAAGGGCAAATGACCAAGGACAATTGACGATGAGCGTGAATCTTTCTAGCAAACAGTTTACGCAACCTCATCTAGCTCAAGCAATCCATCAAATTCTAGAGGAAACAGGTTTAGATGGTGGCTGTTTGCGGTTGGAAATCACCGAAAGCGCCGTGATGGAAAATGCTGAATCTGCGATCGCTACCCTCTTACAATTGAAAAAACTAGGCGTCCAGTTATATATTGATGACTTCGGCACGGGTTATTCATCTTTAAGTTATCTGCACCGATTTCCAATTGATACGTTGAAAATTGACCGTTCCTTCGTCGGTAGAATGAGCAGTGATAGCGAGAATTCGGAGATTGTTCGTACCATTGTCACACTTGCTCACAACTTGGGTTTGGATGTGGTTGCAGAAGGAGTAGAAACCCATGAGCAACTTGCCCAACTCAGAACGCTGCAATGCGAGTATGGACAAGGTTACTTTTTCTCCCGCCCCCTGGATGTTGCAGCCGTGGAGACATTAATGGCGGCAAAGCCTCAGTGGTAGAGATACCCCTGGCATCCCCCGATAAATTGGGGGACTTTTCCGGTTCCCCCCAATTTATCGGGGGGTTAGGGGGGATCTAGGTTTCAAGCTTTGAGTGCGTAAGTCCTGATATATCTAAATTGCCCAAAAAACTCCTACAAAATGTCGTCTATGTCCGTAACTCCCCAACTGGCTGTTGGCAGCAATAGACAAGCCATTGTCATCGGTGGCAGTATGGCTGGGCTACTAGCAGCGCGTGTGCTTGCCGACCGCTTTGACCAAGTGACGATTATTGAACGCGATCGCATCCCAGACAAACTGGAGACGCGCCGAGGCGTCCCCCAAGCCTACCAAGCCCACGTTCTGCTAGTGCGGGGTCAGCAGATTTTAGAGCAAATGTTTCCTGGATTGGGTGCTGAATTAGTGGCTGCTGGCGCAACTACTTTGGACTGGACGTTAGACTGTCCCATGCTAGATTTTGGCGGTTGGGCACCCCGCTTTCCCTCCGGACTTGTGACTCATGCCTGTAGTCGGAACCTGCTGGAATGGACGATTCGCCGCCGACTGGCTGCTTACAGCAACATACGCATTCTGGAAGAATCCCAAGTAACCGAGTTGTTGTCTGACGCCAGCAAAACGAAAGTGACGGGCGTGCAGGTGCAATTTCACAACCACCCGCAAAACACTAGCGCCGCAGATGTAGAGACGCGGAATTTCGCCTCTCTACCAGCCGATCTGGTCGTGGATGCAACTGGACGGAATTCCAAAACCCCTGAGTGGTTAAAGGCATTAGGTTACACGCCGCCTCAGGAGACAGTCATTAACTCGTTTTTAGGCTACGCCAGCCGTTGGTATCAGCGCCCAGCCGATCTCCAAAGCGATTGGAAATCAATCGTGCTGTGGTCTAAACCAGGGGAAAACTCTCGCGGTGGGCTGCTTTATCCCTGTGAGGGCGATGCTTTTGTTCTCACCCTGGCTGGCGTAGGTCGAGATTATCCACCCAGCGACGAAGCTGGCTTTTTGGAATTTGCCCGCAGCTTGCGATCGCCCATTCTCTACGAAGTGGTCAAACACGCCCAACCGATTTCACCCATCTACTGTCATCGCGGGACAGAAAACCGCCTGCGTCACTACGAACAATCCAGATTGCCAGAAAACTTTGTCGTCTTAGGTGATGCCGTCTGTTCCTTCAATCCTATCTACGGTCAAGGCATGACTGCGGCGGCGATCGCTGCGTTAACTCTGGAGGAGTGCTTGAAAGAGCAATTTCAGCGTCAGTCTCAGGACGATTTAACGGGTTTAACGCGGCGTTTTCAAAAGCAACTGGCTAAAGTGAATCATATACCTTGGCTGATGGCAACCGGCGAGGATTTCCGCTGGTCTACGACCGAGGGCGGTCAACCCGATCTCAAGACCCGATTTATGCATTTGTATCTGGATCGTGTGAGATTAATCACGATTGACAGTCCCGTAGCGTTCAAAGTTTTCATAGAAGTGATGCACCTGCTGAAACCACCCACCGCGTTTTTTCAGCCGAGAATCTTAGTGCAAGTGCTAAGGCAGTTAATCAATCGGCGTCGGCAAGATCAACCGAGTGCTGATGAACTATATCTTCCGAAGCTGCCGTCTTCTGCTGTTGATTCGTTAACCTGAAGAGTGTCCGCAGTGGCAATGAATCGCCGATCCCATGACTAAAACGGCAAAGGAGTATCTATGTCTGTGCTAGAGGGTTCTTGGAAGCACGAGTATATCACCAGCAACGGAATTAAGCTGCACTACGTCACGCAGGGAGAAGGCCCTTTGATGCTGATGCTGCATGGGTTCCCTGAATTTTGGTACTCCTGGCGGCATCTAATACCCGAATTTGCCAAAGATTATAAAGTCGTCGCCCTCGACTTGCGCGGTTATAACGACAGCGATAAGCCAGCAGACCAATCGGCTTATGTGATGGATGAATTTATTAAAGATGTTGAAGGGGTAATTAAGGGACTCGGATACTCTAGCTGCGTTCTGGTGGGTCATGACTGGGGGGGCGCGATCGCTTGGAATTTTGCCTACGCATACCCCACAATGGTGGACAAGTTGATTGTGCTAAATCTGCCTCACCCTGCCAAATTTGCCGAAAATATGCGTAATCCCCAACAACTCTTACGCAGTTCCTATATTTTCTTTTTTCAGCTACCGTGGCTACCAGAATTTCTCTTACAATCCTTCGATTACCAATCCATCGAAACGGCTTTCACGGGTATGGCTGTTGATAAGAATGCCTTCACAAAAGCCGATCTGGATGCCTATAAACAAGCTGCGGCAAAACCCGGTGTCCTGACAGCCAGCCTGAACTATTATCGCAATCTTTTTCAGCAGAGAATGCTCAATCAAGATTGGAGTATTCTCCAGGTTCCTACTCTAATGATTTGGGGGGAGAAAGATACTGCACTTGGTAAAGAACTGACTTACGGAACCCAAGCGTATGTCAAAGACTTTACGATTAAATACATCCCCGACTCTAGCCATTGGGTGCAGCAAGAGAAACCGCAACTAGTCACTCAATATATGCGAGAGTTCCTTGCAACTACCAGCGGCTGATCGATAGGTGATTACTGCAACTTTTAAGATTGACTCACTTTGCTGCTGATATTAACAGTTTTGAGCAAATTAGAGATTGGGAAAAGTCTACCACTCTTGCTATAAGCTTTCAAGGTGCCAATCAAGAGGCTGAAGCTACTTTTTAAATTCTATACAGCTCCAGCCTTAAAGCGACAGATTGCCAATCTATCAACAATTCTACCAAGCACTCAGATAGCAAATCTACTTGCTTCTATGTCAAATAGCGATGCTGCTGGCGCAGCCGCAACGCTTACGTGCAATTCTTGTGATGCGGGGAAGGATGCGATCGCGTTGTTTATTTTGGCAATTCTGCTTTAATCATGTCACAAAAATTTATAAAACTTTTGAATGTATTCAATTGCGGTGGTTGAGCTTTAATTCTTGCTTTTAATTCATTCAAGTAGTATGGTTTCAAGACCTCGCCTGGGTTTCTTTTGTTATATGTGATATTTTTTCCCTCAAATAGCGCTTTCAAATAAGCCCCATGAAACTGAGCATGGGTATTAAATTCATTATATTTGCCCATAAATTCAGGATCATCGACTGAAACATCATAATAACGGATATAATCCAACAACGGTTGGTTTTGAGGATTTTTTGAGTAAATCTTTCGATTACCCAGTAACCAGGTTTCTAAGCATCGGTTTTGAACGATGATAAAAAACTTTGTCTTTCCCAATTCAAAGCTTTCTTTTCTTATAAATTCATCAATTTCATTTCTGATATCTGCAACAGTATTTTCTTCTGCATCAAGACATACCACAAAATAGTTATACTTTCCACTTAAATTGATTTCTTCAATTGCTCTGGGAATGAAATCATAAATAAGGGAAGGATACCCTTCGCCACTTATCAGGTAATAGTTTTTCACATTCACCAGCGCGTAGGCATCAACTCGCTGTAGTTCTGGTAAAAGATGCCCTAACCAAGCTGGATAAACTTTTTTCTCAGTTCTTCTTCCTTCTACAAGAAAATACAGATTCATTCAACTGCTATTCCTTCGCTGTAAGCTTCAAGATTTAGTAGTTGAATAAAAGCTTGATGTCTAGATTTGCCCAGGTTAAAATCCTTAGCATCTTTTACCGTTACTACACCGCCTCTACGAGTAACTATTTTCCAGTGTTCCATCCCAATATTATTAATAATGTAAGGGTGATGGCTGGTTATGATAAATTGCAGATTTCTATTTTGCCCCAACAAATCTTCAGTCAAAACATCAATACAGTTAACACCTAAACTATTCTCAAATTCATCAATAAGAATTACGCTTCCTTCAGGGGCTAAGTATAATTCGCTAATCTGCATTAAAGTTTTAAACATTCCTGAAGAAATATTAGGTTGACTAATCCATTTATCAACACCTTTTTCTTTAATCTTAAGGGAAAGAAACTCATTCAATAAATTTTTAAAGCTAATTGGTAAATCTTCCCGCTTTTCTGGTTCTACTTTGATATCTTCAACCTGTGTAAATATATCATTTATAAAGCGCTTTTTGATTTTTTGGAATACACCTGGAAAATATTTATAAACTAATGCCAATTTGATTAAGTCTGGTTGATTAATTTTTTGTATAGTTTCCAAAGAAGAGTTTTCAAATTGGTTTAAAAATGCAGTGGTAGCTGTGTATATTCTTTTCTCCGGATCTAACTGAACTATTTTATCAAAACCCTCCTTTATGGGAGCAATGTCTTCTTCTTCACTTAGTATATCGACTAAACTTTTAAACGGTGACAACTTCGGAGTCATTTGATTTTTAAATTCTATTTTATCGTTGTTTCTTTTAGCAAGTTCATTGCCCTGCTTATATAAATACTCATTTATAATTCTAATTTTAGGTTCTTCATCATTCCCATCAAGAATCCCTCCAGCCAATCCTTTGCTTTCAAATTCCCCTTTCCATCGAAATTCAACCCGCTCAAGAGTTTCAAATGTAATATCCCATTGCACCCCATTCAAAGATTCACCATTGGCTATATCTTTTAAGTTTAATATTGACTTAATAATTTGAGTTTTGCCAACTCCTGATACACCAACAAGTAAGGTGAGGTTAGAAAAGCTATTAGTAAAATCAACTGTATTTAAGCGCCAGTCCAAGGCTTTGTTATAATATTCTATCGTTTTAATTTTCATAATTAATCTCCCCTTCAGTTACATAGATTATAACGATTAGCTAGAATTGGCTAATATACTGAAGGCATAGCTGTTAAACATTTACAGCCTAAATTCTTAGATATATTAGCAAAATTTTTATAAATCTCTATTAACTGAATCGATGGTGGCAGGGCTTACACAAGTGTAATAGCGATCGCCCCCACTACCCTATCTCTTCTTTACTCCTAAAAAAAACTCGTCTAGTTGAGAGGCGCGATCGCCTCCTCCACTCTTCTGCCTCCTCGCCACCACAAAAACAAGACACAATAGTTAACATACTTGCAATAGAGCATCTAAAATCAAAGATTGCCCCTAAAAGTTCCTTACCATGTCCTCAGATGATATCCGCGCCACGCGGTTAGAGAAAGTCGAACAGCTAAAGCAACTGGGAATGAATCCCTACGCTTACCAGTGGGAATCCAGCCACCATGCGGCTCAATTGCAGGAAAAATACGCAGATTTGCCGAGCGGTGAAGAAGTTGAGGTAGAAGTCGCCATTGCTGGACGCATTATGGCGCGTCGCGTCTTCGGCAAACTCGCCTTCTTTACCTTGCAGGACGAAACTGGCTCGATTCAGCTGTATCTAGAGAAGAAAAGAATCGATGAAGGGATGGCGGATGTCCCGGATGCCTTTAAACACCTAAAGGATCTAACGGATGCTGGGGATATCCTGGGAGCCAAGGGGACAATTAAACGCACGGAAAAGGGTGAGCTATCGGTTTACGTCAAGCAGTACGCAATTCTCACCAAGTCGCTGCTACCTTTACCGGATAAATGGCATGGATTGACGGATGTCGCCAAGCGCTACCGTCAGCGTTATGTGGATTTGATTGTCAATCCGGAAGTGCGGGAAACCTTCCGCCGCCGCGCTCTCATTACCGCCGGAATTCGCCGCTATTTGGATAAACTGGGCTTTATTGAAATTGAAACGCCAGTGTTACAAGGAGAAGCTGGCGGTGCCGATGCTCGTCCCTTCATCACCTATCACAACACGCTGGATATGGAGTTGTATCTGCGGATTGCCACAGAACTCCATCTGAAGCGGCTGATTGTGGGTGGATTTGAGAAGGTGTTTGAATTGGGGCGAATTTTCCGGAATGAGGGGATTTCCACTCGCCACAATCCGGAATTCACCACGATTGAGGTTTATCAAGCCTACGCCGACTATCAGGATATGATGGCGCTGACGGAGGGAATTATTACCACTGTGGCGCAAGAGGTGCTGGGGACGCTGGAAATTACTTATCAAGGCGAGACGATTGACTTAACACCGCCTTGGCGTCGCGTTACCATGCACGACTTAGTCAAGGAGCAAACTGGCTTAGATTTTACCGTCCCAACGCTGGAAGCGGCGAAAGCAGCAGCGAGTCAGGCAGGTATCGGAGGCGCTCAAGAATGCGAATCGATTGGCAAAATTCTTAACGAAGCCTTTGAGCAAAAATGCGAACCGAATCTGATTCAGCCGACGTTTGTGCTGGATTATCCGGTGGAAATTTCGCCCCTGGCTAAGCCGCACCGCTCGAAACCGGGATTGGTAGAGCGATTTGAGCTATTTATTGTCGGACGGGAGACGGCGAATAGTTTCTCAGAATTAACCGATCCTATCGAGCAGCGGCAAAGACTGGAAGCGCAAGCGGCGCGGAAGGCGGCTGGAGATTTAGAAGCGCAAGGCGTTGATGAAGATTTCCTGACGGCGCTGGAGTATGGAATGCCGCCGACGGGTGGTTTAGGGATTGGGATTGACCGCTTAGTGATGCTGCTAACTGATTGTGCCAGCATTCGGGATGCGATCGCGTTCCCCCTCCTCAAACCCGACAAATCCGACGCCACCCCAGAATAAACCTAACCCTGCCCCTTTCCACCTCTCCCTAACCCTCTTCTCTTAGGGGAGGGTTAGGGAGAGGTCAATATAGCTAATTCGACACTTCCGCCATTTCAATCACGCGACCTTCCAAATCTTTTACCAAAAAATTCAATGGTTTGTCGCGGCGAATTTTGTGCTTGACGCCTCGCATTTGCACCCGCATCAGCACCATCTCTAAACAATCGTGGTCAAAACAAACGTGACGTTGCTGGTTTTTATTCCCCAAACTGGCTCCAGAAATGACGTGCAGTTGGGTGTTCTTCTTGAGCTGATACCATAAACCTTCCGAACCATTCAACTTTTGGGTAGCGGTGCTTCCTCCCAACGTGGGTGAGAGATAAAGCGGATCGATGGCGGTAGCTCCCAATGTTTGCTCATAGTTGTAGTAGTAGTGCAGAGGCACTTCTGCAACTGGCAAATCTAGCAAGCCTTCATAGAACTGTCGCGCCGTGTCTAAATCGGACACCATGACGGTATGGACTTTTGGGGCGCTGGTGAGGAACATCCACATGGCACCGGCGTAGGCTGCCAACAGCATCACCATGATGCCTTGAGTGGACAAGAGACCATCTAGAGGTAATTCCGGGAAAAAAGCACCTAAATGAACGAGCTGAGGCAGAAAAGAAATTGTATCAATTGCTGCTAGAACCATGAACCTACAAGGCTTGAAGAACTCTATTGAAAACTAAACTTACGGTTGCACATAACACTTTGACTGTAACCCAGTCAAGAGTGCTATTTAATTCTATCAAGCTTAAACGAGTCTCTAAAATACTCCGCAAGTCTGCCGAAGTTAAATAAAACTGGCGCTGCAAGTTATCTCGCTCGATACTGAGACAAGCGATGGTGGTTATAGCAATTCTATTTGAGTGGTGAGCCAGTGGTTCAGACTCCTGACTTCGTAAGAGTTGTCGGGAGTCTCGCCTTCACGACATGAGAAAGATAATCAGAAGGATGCGATCGCTACTCAATCTATCGCCGCGAAGCGCTCAAAGCAGCTGAAGAAATAAAGTGCGATTGGCACTCTTGTCACCGACTAAAAATACAAGCATCATTTCCATTCGTGAAAACACTAGATATATTAGGGATCGTTCCTGGATAGAATGACTCCAGTAAGTGATTCAAAATCGTGCAAATTCCTCATTTCCCTGAAAGCAATCATCCGATTGTCAAATCGCTGTTTCATTACAGCGATCAGGAATTACTGACTTTGTTTCAGCGCCATCCGGAGCAGGGGCGCTTCTTCGTAGCGCTTTTCAGTCGCTATAGTCCGATAGTTTATACCCTGATTCAGCATTTGGCGCGATCGCCTGTACAAGCAGACTACCTCTTCGCCCTCACCTGGCGGCACATCTACTTCGAGCTAGGCGGACTGGATTTGCGCGATGTTAGCGGGACTGGGATGCTAACTTTCCAGAACTGGCTGATCAACATTACGGCTGTATGTATCAACCAGGCAGAATTGCCACCCGTGGAGTCAATTCATTACAACCTACAAGCGGCTTCCCCGCCCCTGTGGTGTTATGTTGAACAAGCGCTGGAGCGATTCCCGCCGATGTTGCGATTGATGGTGCTGATGGCGCAGACCTTCAACTGGAGTCATACGCGGATTGCGGCTTATCTCCAGGCAGAGGGAGAAACAATTTCTCCGACACAGGTTCAAGTCAAGCTCCAGGAAGGGTATCAACTGTTAGAAGCTTCTTTACCAGAGGATATTCGCACAATTTATCTGGTAGGAGCTAAGCAACAGAGCAAAGGCGAGAAGCAAGAGGCAAGTGGAGCGATTAGCTATGAGTTATGAGGAGCGAGTCTTGTTTTTCGCAGCATTCGCCAAATTAGGCAAAAATCGGGCACAAAAGAACAGTGCTAATAAATTGAGACTTTTTTCTGTTTCTTTGATCTTTTTACTGTTTAGTTTTTACTTGCCGAGTGGTGCCAAAGCCGTTAGTATTGACCAACAACTCAGTATCCCCTTGAACAATGGCACCCAAGGATATGCGAGGGAAGATGCCGACCGACTGCTGCGATTGGGCGCACAGGAGGAACAGAAAGGAAACCTGGCGAAAGCAATTCCCTACTGGATACAAGCACTGGATATTTATCAACAACTGGGCGATAGGCAGGCAATCGGTATTACCTACGATTATCTAGGTCTTACTTACGCCCGGTTGGGACGCTACTTTGAGGCGGAAGATGCCCTGCGACGCCGGTTGGCGGTTGCCCGCGACGAACCAGACTTCCAGGGGCAGATTTATGGCTTAAATAACGTCGGCACCATTCTGCTGCAACGAGGTGCCGTGCAGGCGGCTTCAGCCAGCTTTTCTGAGGCACTGAAAATTGCCCAAAGCATCAACAGCCAAGCTGGGGAAGGACTGTCGCTGAGTAATCTGGGATTGGCGGCGGCGAATAGCGGCGATTATTTCCAAGCGATTAAACGTTACGAAGAAGCCTTGATTTTTCGGCGGCGAGGGAAAGATCCTCTGGGCGAGGCGAATACAGTGAATAATTTGGGAGATGCTTATCGGGCAATCAATCAATATCGGGATGCCCAGACTTCATACCGTGCGGCACTGAGATTGGGACGGCAAACGCGCGATCGCTCAACTCAATACCGAGCGATTGATGGTCTGCTGGTCATCTACAGCAGGCTTAGGCAGTATCAGGAGGCTTTTGAACTGCTCGATCGCCGCTTAACCTTGGCTCAAGAATCGCAAAACTTGCGGCAAGAACTGGAATCGCTCAGGTTATTCGCTCAACTTTATCAGGTGAGCGGCAACCCAGTATCGGCGCGGACTTTTTACCAACGAGCGATCGCTTTGGCGCGTACCCTTGGGGATGAGCAGGAAGAAGCCCTTTTGCTCAACAATTTGGCTCAAATTCGGATTAGATAAAGCGTTATACCAGCGTAGGGAGGCAAAGCTCTACCTCCCTACGATCCTGGTCAGGAAATAGCAATCCTCATTCATTCATAAAATCTTGGATCTCTCTTCTTACTCTTCCTTCGCGCTCTTTGCGTCTTCACGGTTCCTAAAAAAATTTACAACTCAAAGGTTAGTTCAGCAAGACATTACCGTTTTCCTGAATGGTCATGGCATTTTTGTCAACACCGAGATCCGTTGTTTCCTCCAAAACCACCTCTAACATTCCCTGTTCGCCTGATGTTTGAGGAACGACTCTCAGCAGTGCGCCATTCGGACGTTGGAAGGTCAGATTTACAGGGGTTTTCAAGCCTTGTAGCGTAATATTATCTCGACCAGGTAGCCTCCGCTGATTGGTATCGCCCAGCACCTGATAAGTGATGGGATCGCCGGTTTGGTTGATCAGTTTGACATTCACCATCCCGTTCATGGGCATCACCCTGGAAGCGGGAGATTGTAGCTGTTCCGGTGCTGGTGGTTTAATCACAGCACAGGGTTGTGTCGGCGGTGCCATATCAGCGCCCGGTCTTGGCGGCGCTGGGGGTGTCATCTCAGTCTCTGACTGCATTGGCGAGGCAGCTGGACAACCCGCAGGGGGACGAATGCCCGCTTGAATATATCTAGATTCGTAGAAAATGCTAGGACAGGGGTTTAGTGGCGAAACGCGCTGAGCGTTATTCGGCAATTGGTTGACATTGCTGGGATTGGAGTTATTCTGCATCAGGCGATCGCCACTTGCGGGTGGTTGCATCAGGCGATCGCGAGTATCGGATGGTTGCTCGATCTCGCCTGGAGCCGAGTTCATCTGAGCCAGTGCTGGTAAGCCAAAGAGCAGACTTCCACAAATCGCTCCTGCTAACGCCAGTGTTTTTTTGATTGACTGATGTTTTTGAATCATGATTGATTTCTCCTTTAATTCAGTTTATTTAAAAAGTGTTTCAACTGCCCGACTTTAGCAGTTTGGTACTCGTCGGGCAGCAAAAAAAGATTAAGTTTTAGTCGGCAAAAGGCAAAAGTAAAGAATTTGCTCTTTTTATTTTTGCCTTTCTCAAAAAGCTAGGCTTTCTCCCAGAATTCTCTAATTTTGTCGGGTAAGAAGCCAGCAATTTCCTGAACCCGTTCCTCGGACAATTCATCTTTTGTCGCCGCGAACACAGCCTTAATTGCCATTTCTGGTTCTACCCCTTGCGGCAAACCAGCTTCTTGCCGAATCCGGAATAGAAAAGTATCGGACTTAATCACTAGGGGAGGACGAATTCGGCTGAGGAATTGGACAATTGGATTGGTATCCTTCCACAAGTCGGCAATTTCGTTTTGCAGCGCCTTATCTTTTGTAGGTTCCACTGGTTCATGCAGTTCAGAAGTAACCCGATCGGCGGCTTCATTCGTCATCATGTCCCGCATGGTACGGAACACCACCTCACTGATATCTCTAGCATCAAAGATATCTTCCAGTTCGCCCCTGAACATCACTTTCTCTAGGAAGGGCATATCCTTTGTGGCAATGGGAACCACGGGACCTTCTTGAAGGGCTGCTGGCAGGTTTTCCTCCATTTTTTCCAACAGGCGTTGCCCTTTTTCCGTCAGTCTTGCACTTTTAAATTTGATCAGATGAGGTGCTAAACCATCAGAGGGATCGTAGGAATTGGCAATGCGGAAGTCGAACTCTTTCGGATTAACGACATCCGAGGTATCTTCCTGATTGCCGTAAGCATTGCCAGTAAATTCAGCATCGATATACTGCTTTTGATTTAAATAATCTAGGTGCCCCAGCAGGTCGGTTTCTGTGACTTGTCTACCAGCGAAGTCTGCCGCCGTGAAGGCTACTTCATGCTTACCCGGCTCGCTGTCACCTTCGTGGATTTTTTTGAGTAAGATGTAGGCAACATCTTCTCTTAAGGGTATTGTCATCAGAATCTCCTTATATTTTGAATGTCGGATTTAGTAAACGCGGCTTTTCCCTTAAACTTTCCGCCAGATTGCGCTCGGATAAATGATTAGAGCGATTGAAACTCTCTTTGAGTTTCAAAAACCATTTTTGGGTGGAAATTTGGCTAAATCGCCTTAGCCGCTATTCAAGAAATTAGTAGGTCAAGCTTGATCCCTGCATCTGCCAGGGGAAGCATTTCTAAAGTAGAGTCTTTGGAAGGATGATGGAAGAGGGATGAAAGATGAATGGATTCATCCTTCCTAATATTCTTTTGTGGCTGCCGGTAAAGTGACCGTAACCGTTGTACCTTGATGGAGAATGCTTTCAATCTGGATGTGACCTTGGTGAGTCTCAACAATTGCCCGCGCGATCGCTAACCCTAATCCCGATCCCGTTGCCGTAGCATTTCCCGCGATATGAGTTCTGGCGGGATCGACCCGATAGAATCGGTCGAAAATGTGGGGCAGTGCCGACTCTGGAATGCCGATGCCAGTATCGCTGACTCTGACTTGCAGCTGGGGCATCCCGTGGCGTTTCGTGGGGCGATTCATTGCATCGACCCATTGCAATTCCACATCAACTTTACCCCCCGCTGGGGTGTATTGCAGGGCATTACTGACCAGATTTGTGAATAGACGCGCCAGATGATCCCAGTCTCCCTCAACAGCAAAGGCATCCTCTTCAAATTTGGGATTTGGGATTTGGGATGGGATTTCTTCCTCAATCAATCCCAAATCTAAAATCGGCAATCCAAAATCGAGAGATAGCTTGATGCCTTTCTCAGTAGCTACTAGCTGTTGTTCTTCAATCACCTCCATCAACAAGGCATCGAGGTGAACTTGAACCCAAGTGCGTTGTTTCATGCCACTATCCTGCCGCGCCAGAAATAGCAGATCGTCCACCAAACGCCCTAAACGCCTAGTTAACCGTTCTACAACCTTCAGCTGTTGTCGGTAATGGATGGGTGCCTCCCCTGCTGCCTCTACCAGGTCGGGATCGTCCAGCGCCACCTGCACATTCGTTTGAATCATGGCAATCGGGTTCCGGAGTTCGTGGGAGGCGTCAGCGGTGAATTGTTTAAGACGTTGGTAAGACTCTCGCACAGGTTCCATCGCCAACCCAGAAAGCCACCAGCCGCTAGCCGCCACAGAAATTAACATTAACCCGGTGCCAAAAATCAAATCGACCATTAACAAGCGAGTCGGTTTGGCAACCTCAAACCAGGGATGGCTGACGCGCAGATATCCCAGTACTTGACGCCCTATTTGCACTCGTTGTGTCACCTGTCGCAAAAGCAGCTTGGAGTCCTTCGTTGCCTCCCTTGTAGGAGACCAAAATTCCGAGTCTAATATCCCTTGCCACGAAGCCCGAACCACTGGCACGGTTTCACCAGTGCGGTTGAGATGAATGGGAATATCTAGGGGTTCAAAGAGGGTAGACCAGAGTAATTCACCTGTGGCGCTAAACCACTCCAGGTCGATGTGGTCGTCTTCAGCGGCTTCGGCATTATTGCGAAAACTTGCTTCGACGTTGACGGATGAATTGCCATTCGGGGCGGTTTCAATAACGAGCGATCGCTGCACCACTTCCACTACATGATTAAGCGTATCATCTACGCGCTCAATCAGCGTGTTGCGGACATACAAATAAACCCCAGTGGCAAATATCAGCAGCAGTACCGCTGTGACAGCCGTGTACCAAATAGCCAGACGCCGACGAGTGGCTTGAAACATAAATCAACTCAATTATAATCTCTAATTTTTTAACGCAGAGTTAAACGCTCTCGGTACGCAAAGTTGTGTTAATTTCTTTGCGTACCTCTGCGGTTCCCTTGGCGTACCTTTGCCTTAAAAATCTTCTCTATAATCTTTAAGCAGCACTGGGTTGCCCAAATTGAGTCAAGAAGCGGAATGCCTTGATAATGGAACTTGCACAATCTCTGGGGGAAGTGCCGTAAAAGGCACGCCATGCGGCGGCTTTATACTCGTCATAGCGGTCTGCTCGTTCTGGAAATTTTTCCAGCCAAGCCAACCGCACGGCATGACCAATTAGCACATCTAGGACAATATATTCTTCTACTTGTAACTCTGGATTCGCTTGAGCGATCGCTGCCAATTCCATCAACGCCTCGATATTTACCTTTCGGTATTCCGGTGCCTGGATCTTATTGAGCAAATGCTCGATTCGCAGGGCAAAATTCTTTTCCCCTGGCGTCATTTCTGACAAAATTAAATGGCTATCCAAACGATTGCGCCGCTCTAGCTTATCCCCAATTACCAAACCTTTGCAGTGTTTCAGCAGTCTCCAGACGCTGGGATAAAAGTCTTTCGGTACTCGATTGAGTGCCCCATCCAGTTGTCGCTGTCGCAACCAACCCCCAGCAGTGGGTGCCTCTGTCTCATCTGGTTCCACCGGAACCACCCACTCAATCTCCTGTTCCTGCTGTTTAACGTGTAAGGATTCTTGCTGGCGCAACACTTGATTCATCCCCTCATACCCAGCTAATACTTGGCGCAGCCGCATTCTCACTTCAAACGGGCTTAACTGCATCAAGTGTTCATAAGCTTCATCCTGAGTCAGTCGCAATTCGTGCGCCAATTCGCTAGTCAACAGCAGGATCAAATATCCTACCCGCAGCGTCAGCAAACCGTCAAATAGCTGAGGTTCCCCCTTGATCAGCAGACCGAGATAAATTAGGATTTCTTGAGCTAAGACGCGATCGCGTATATCCTCCCCGCAGAACTCGCGGATCTTGTCCATAATTTCTGTATAAGACATCGGGCGCGTCATCAGCGACGCCTCAGTATACGCCTTGCCCACCGTAATCTGCTTGCCCCGCACTAGGATATCCGTCACTGCATCCGATAAGCCAATATCAACCTTATTCAGTAACCCAGCGGCATGACGCACTACAGTCCAATGGGGGGAAGCTCCGCTGGTGCCTGCCTTGGTGTAAACTTCATCCAGCAATTGGGCTACCGTCACCCGTTGACCTGGTCCTCCAAAGCCGGTATCAAAATCCAATCCCTGCAACCGCACCAAGGTATGCAACAACTCAATTTGCTCGTAAATGTTTTCCGACTCCCGCAGACTGGAGAGTAATAATCCCAAGTTGGTTTCGCACTCCAGCATAAATTCTTGAGTATTACCCAGCGGCCTATTTTTATCGGGATGGCTGGTCAGATAGTACCGTCGTGTCGCGGCATCTTGAACCGGCGACTGGGTAAACTCAAAGTCGTGTAGAAAATCAATTCGTTCGGTCCCAGATGTCAGCATCAGCTGATTTAGCCGCCCCAATTTCACCCGGACCCCATTGCATAAACCATCTTTTAGCTCCTGCATCAGTTCCAGAAGCGCCTCTGAGCCGGTTTCCAGCATCGCCTGGGTCAGCAACAACGTCATGGTAGGACGCCCTAGCTCAAACCAATTGCGCTGAATATAAGCAAGTTCGCTCTGAATTTCAGCGACTAAGAAATGGTAGTCAAGCGTCAGGTAAAACTGCTGTTGATCCAAAAATGACGGTAAGAAGACAATCGTCTCGCTCCGGATGCGAAAAATCCTTGATGTCGTTAAAGTCCGCAACCGGCGCACGGGTCTGCCAGTGAGTCCCAGCTTATCGTTCCGTCCAATTTGGGTATAAATTGCTGACAGTTCTGTTGCTTGACGCACCTGAATCGGCTCCAGTTGTTGCGGCGTCTGCGTTGCAATGCCGTGGACTGCTAATTCAGCTTGCAACTTTTCATCTTCTGCCAGCAGCGCAATTTGTACCATCGGGTTTCCTTCCCGACCTACACTGAGGTGCCGTCCCAGGGGGTCAATATCCCCCACCGCGATTAACTTTTCACTCAGCATTTGTCCTAGCAGGTACAAGCTTTGCGCCCACACCAGGGGGATGTTTTCATTAGGTAGGCGCTGCTGGGTATGGGGGTTCAGCCTCTCCGCCTCAATCGTTTCCGCCGGGACATAATAAAGCTCCGGTAGCAGCCGCAAACCGTCCTGCTCAATCAGCAGAAACTCCAGACACTCTTGGTAGTCCTTAACTTGTTCGGTGTCTCCCCGAAACAAACCATCCAGCACCAGGTAGGTGAAAAATAAAGGCCATTCGCACTCAATATGCTCAAATTGTTGCAATTCCCAAGGTTCGTAGTGCAAGCGGCTGGTATCTTCCAAAACAGTTTGGTGTCCATCTCGCAAAAAGCGTTTGCAGCCGTAGCGTCCCTCTAGCTTGTCAACGATTTTCTGTCGGGTGCGTTCCATCAGCTCCATATTTTCCACCGCAAAGGCTGGGAAACTAATCACGCTCAAGCTAGCCGCATCCACTTCTTTGGAGCTGGATTCCCTTGGCAGCAGGGATTTCAGGGTCATGCGGGCGCGAGCAATTTCATCCGGCAGCACATGAATTACAGAAGCCTGAGAACCGCGCACTCCGAATAAATCTAGTCCGCTAATTGCTTCCAAAGCGGCTTTTGCCATCCCGACCGAACTGGCATTTAGCTCTGGATTCCCCCGATTTATCTTATTTCCCCGCTCCCAAATCCCATAATCGGGGGTTCGGTAAGTTCTGCCAATGTAATACACCAGATTTTGGACAAAGTTCACTTCGTCAATGGCGTAGATGATGTGCAACCCCGATGCCGTCATCTGAGCCAGCATCAGCAGAAACAGCGAGGTGGCATCTAATTGCAAGTGTCCCCAAGCGTCATCGCCGACTACGACATCACCGCTGCTGGTGTTGTACTTGGCGTGCAAGCAGTCTAGGAGGGATTGGCTTTGCTTGAATCGCTCGACTTTGTGGCTTTGCCGCATCATACAGAACAACAGCCCCCGCATTAGCTTGACGACGCTTTGTTCTAGCTCGTAGGTGCGCCCCTTGTCTTCATCGACTTTGCGGTAAGCCAGTGCCAGTCCCCAAACGGCGAGAATGCTATAAACGTTGTCGCGTACCCAGGCATCGGTGTAGTCGCCGTGGGCGTTAATTGCGGTACTGGCGGGCAACAGACCCGTAATCGGATTCTGACGGTTGAGAATGACAGCCTTGATCTGGTGGTAGTAATCGTCTAGGCGGCTTAGCTGTTGTGAGGCGTTTAGCAACATATCATTCTCCGGCAGTATGGGGAATCCAGCTTTGGTGCCTTATATTGTCGCACCAAAGCCAAATTTAATCTGCTTAAAGGCAGAAAAGATTGCAAGGTTGTTAAATATTAGAAATATTTATTAATTTGACAGTAATTAAAATTTATTTGACACAGTAAAGACTATGTAAGCCGCAGAAGCAACGCTTTGAAAAATTAGTTGATCTTGATAGATTGCTGGTTGTTTATTTAACATAATTCAGCTTTTTTAATAGCAAACTATGCTTTTTAATGTTAGCAGATTTGTTGTTAGTAATAAAACCGTAAATTAATGGCGATCGCGCCTTAACCAAATTCAAAACAAACAGATTCAAAACTTTGCCATAAGCTTTTAACATAAATATATAAAATAGACATTTGCTCATTAAAACAATTCATTAAATCACATTTATTCTCTAACATAAAGCTAAAAATTTTCTCTGTAAATCAACTCCTTCTGGGAACTGGCTACCTAAGCATATACATAGAATGAGAACAGTAATAAAATGAGATGCTGGGAGTGAAACAACTTGAGTATTTCGTGACTCTGTACTGTGAAAAAATACGCCTCAAGTTTACACCTAGTTCACAAATTACCGCTTATAAATTTAGTAGATTCCAGGGTTTACCAAAGTCAATGACTGGTATAAAGTTCTATTTCTTAAGCAAGTTTTATAGCAAATTTGGCTCGTGACATCGCGCCCTTATGTTTTCATGGAGGTGAGCTTCTTAACTGCGACGGAAGATATAAAAATTGAGAGGATAGACAACATGACATCTGGAGAATCTTTGGACGATGGCGTTGAAGCGAATGGCATACGCTTTAAAACTCTGGTATCGGAACAGGTGTTGACCATCCCGAATAGGAATGGTGTCAAAACTCGCGTACAGTTTGGGATTCGCGTTACCAACTTTTCGCCAAATCCCTATCGCTTCATATTCTTTTACTTGCTCCCAGAACTCTTGGCGCCGGATGGGCAAGCAATACATCGGTGCTATGGCGTAAATGGAATCAAAATACCTCAAGAATCTGATTTTATGTTAGCTATGCCTGGAGAGAATTTGACCTTCTTTCTTGATGCCCAGCTTTCCTGGTGGAATCACAAGCTTCGACTCGGAGGATATGCCAGAAATGGTGGCGTTTGGCATTTTGACGCGCTTAATCCAGGTATATATCGGGTTCGGTTCGCATATCGAAACCAAGACGCAGTGAGACAAATCTATGGTGGAGGAAGTATAGAAGGACTCTGGATAGGTGTGGTGTCTACGCCTTTTGTGGAGTTCCGTTTGGTTCAGCCCTGAACTGGAGGTGTCATCACGATTACCACTTATATCCGATTTCACGCAAAGACTGTTATCTATTTGTCACCTAATGCGTAAAGGAGCTACGAAAAATGGCATCACGACAATATCCCTTAGCTTTCTGGGCGACAACCTTGCTAGTAGCGCTCACAAGTCAGTCTAGCGTCGCGTTTACTATTAATTTCCCTCCCCCAGATTCATACAATCCCTTTGTTCACTACGACGAAGAAGGTTATGAGGGCGATGCGTATCTGGTGGGTCCAGAAAGTATCGAAAGAGGTGGGACGGATGAGCTTATGCGATTGCTAGATGATTTTTCTAGGAGAAGGGGGGGTCGCTGGGAATTTGAGCGTGCGGAGGATGACTTAAAGGGTCGTTTTGATCTCCAATCTTATTACGCCTGCGGTCCTGGAATTGAGTGTGGGAAGGAGATAAACGACCCCTATATAGATGGAGTTGGAGCTTTTCTTGACTTACGGTACTATCCAGTTCTAGGTACCGCCGACCCCATACCCGACCCCACACGCCTAACCGATAAAGTCCAATGGATTCAGCGCGTGAAGAGTAACCATAGCCTCGACCCCGACGAACATGGTCGCATTGAAGATGTCCTCGACATTGATTCTAGGCAAAGCACCCCATACTATACTACAGCGGGAAACAGATTATCCATCGGCATACCACCCATCCCATACAGATTTTTCGTAGACAGATCGTACAGAAATGATCCCAAGAACAATCATACCTGGAATGCTTTCCTCTACCTGGTTGAAGAAACCACAGTTCCGGGAAGCCAGAAAAGGACAGTCAAGATTTACAACGGGATCAAATGGGGTTGGAGAAACGTAACTTGTAGTAAAAAATTCTATAAAAGTTTTTCTGACAGCCTAGGTGCTGGTGAACAAGACAATTTCCACCTGGATAAACTGACTCCAGGGGCAAACTTTCTTGCCTGGATTAATAACGACCTTCCCTCAAATAGCTGCAACCCAAACACCTACTTAAGCGCCTATAGCGATGATGGTTCTTTCTACTCATCTGACAACGACAGTAGTTTCTTAGGAGATGGCTTCGCTTCGGCACTGACGGGTACTATAATAGCCAGTGATGGCACCCTCAACCTGAGTGTCGGTGCTGTAGGAGGTCGTGGGGAAGACAGGGGCAACTATGAGCTTTATGTCGATGTGTCCGACAATCCTTCTCCTCCCCAACCGCCAGTTAGCGTTGGAGGTAGCGGTGGAGGTGGTTTTGGTAACGAGGGTCGGACACAGCAAAATCCAATACTTCCCAAGGCAGTTGAACAAGGCTGGCAAGTCTTCCGGAATGTTCCAAGCTGCCGCTGGTACGATCCGCCAACGAGTTATGGTTTTGAGTTCCAGTCACTGGAAGACACGCTATTCACTGAGATTCTTGATTTTCCCGTTGGTGACGATAATCTCTTTACCGTCTTAATAGGAGACACCATTCTGGGTGAGTTTGGTCCCGGACAAAGCGTAGACTTTGTTTCTTTATTTGGTTCAGGAGTGTCAAACTTTAAAATTACTGGTATCGATTCATTATTTGGCGACACAGAGGAAACGGCTTTTCCGATTCAACTAGCATTCAACAACCGAGTCGGAAGTTTCAAAATGCGCCCGTTGTCTGAAACCCCCAATCCTCAGTCGGTTCCTGAATCCAGTTCTTTTATTGGTTTTCTAGCTCTTGGTGCTTGGAGTGCTTGGAGTGTAAGTTCACTAAACAAGCGCAAGTAGGGGACACGTCCTGTGAAGTACCTTTATACCCTGCTGTTTTCCCTCAGCATCATTCTGATTAATCCTTGGGGATTAAGCCGAGGCGAAATCTGGACGCAGCCAAAAGTTTTCGTTGTCCTGCTAATCACTCTATTAAACCTCTTTTTCTTGTGGAAAGATCGGTTTGTGACAATACCGCGTAGCTGGTTTATTAGCAGATTGCTGTGGGAACTGTTTCTCGGAATTGGGCTACTTTCAACTATACAAAGTCCGTTCCCGCTTCGGTCTTTATTCGGTCAAGAGCAGATAGGCGATGGTTGGCTGTATTGGCTGATAATTGCAGTCTTCACCCTGAGTAATACTCTGCTTTTAAGACTGTACCCAGAACTACTGCGATCGCAACTTAATGGTTTGCTGATTGGTGGTGTAATTGTCGCTATAAGTATCTTCCCTCAAGCCATTGACTGGCGCATTGACTACACCGCTACAATGGGTCAACTGCTCCAAGAAAATGTCTTGGTTAGTACCATTTTCGTTCAGCAACAGCCGATTGGCTTGTACTCCCATCGCGGTCATGCGGCTTTTGTGTTAGCAGCTACGGGAGTTCTTTCGCTTGTGGGTTGGCGGTGGAATTGGCTATCTCTTCAAGTGATGCAAGCTGTTGTGATTCCAATTGTGGCGGCGCTGCTGCTGACTCAAACCAGAATGGGAATTGTGGCGATGCTTGTAGGAACTGCTTACCTGTTAGGACGAAAATACTACAAGCTGTTAGTCGTTGCGGCGCTGGTGTGTCTGCTTGTGGTTGGTATCGCCACTAGCACTCGACGACTCAATAATTTACCTCTAATCAAACAAATTACTTCAGACCGAGTTTGGCTGTGGGAGTTAGCAAGCCGTGGAATCAGGGAACGTCCTCTACTAGGATGGGGTATGCATGGTTTCGGGACAGCCTACCCTTATGTCATGAACCCGAATTGGACACCGAAAGTTGTGCGCTTGGGAAACTTCAGTTTCGACTACTTTAGCAGGGACGGGCAGTTGCAAACGCGATCGCTATCCACCAGTAAGGCGCACAATCTGATTCTGGACACAACTTTATCCGTAGGCTTTCTGGGGATGCTGTCTTACTTGACGCTGTTGGGATTTTGTCTATGTCGTGTCATCCAGTCGCCTTACCGTGGTATTGAGGCAGTAGCATTAGCCTATCTGATATTTACCCTCACCTGGTTCGAGTGCGCCCAGTTCACACATTTACCTTGGTGGGCACTTAGTCTTACCGATATCACCAGTCAAAAAAGAAGCCCGATCTCGCTTTAATAGCAAGTAGGGGCGGGGAAACCCTGCCCCTATAGAGATGAAAGCGATCGCGTTAGCGAATGTACTCTTTGAGGATGCTGTTGCGATTGGGATGGCGCAACTTGCGGAGAGCTTTTGCTTCAATTTGACGAATCCGTTCGCGGGTGACGTTGAAGATTTGACCGATTTCTTCAAGAGTTTTCATGCGTCCATCATCTAAGCCGTAGCGCAGACGCAGTACGTCGCGTTCGCGGGGGCTGAGGGTGTCGAGGACGCTTTCTAGGTCTTCGCGGAGGAGATTTTTGGAAACTTGGTCTTCGGGGGTTTCACCGTCAGCTTCGATGAAGTCTCCCAGGCGGGAGTCTTCTTCTTTACCGATGGGAGTTTCTAGAGAAATGGGTAACTGAGCTGATTTGGCGATGAATCGCAGTTTCTCGATGGTCATTTCCATGCGAGTAGCGATTTCTTCTTCAGTGGGTTTGCGACCCATTTCTTGGGAGAGAAGCTTGGTAGTTTTCTTGATCCGAGAGATGGTTTCGTAGAGGTGAACGGGCAGTCGAATGGTGCGAGATTGATCCGCGATCGCTCTCGTTATTGCCTGCCGAATCCACCACGTCGCATAGGTGGAGAACTTGTAACCTTTTTCGTGGTCAAATTTTTCAGCGGCTCGAATCAAGCCTAGACTGCCTTCCTGAATCAAGTCTTGGAAGGATAAGCCACGGTTCATATATTTTTTGGCAATCGAAACCACCAAACGCAGGTTTGACTGCACCATTTTGTCCTTAGCGCGACGACCTACATAGAGGCGATGTCGGAACGCTGGCAGGCGCTTGTTCACCTCTTTAGACCACTCTTCTTGTTGCGGTTCTCGCCCCAGCTGAGTAGCGAGTTGTTCCCAAACTCGCTCAGATTTTAGCACTCCCTCAGCCCACTCTATATCCTGCGGTTCCCGCTCCAGATTTTCGATCAGTTGCTCGCGCAAACGCTCTAATTCTAGTAAGTCCGCTATTTTGCGTGCGAGTTCAATTTCTTCGTCGGCTCGTAAGAGACGAATCCTACCAATTTCTTGTAAATAGAGACGAATCGAATCCTCAGTGTAGTGTTTCTTTTTCGTTTGCACCCGACGACGGGATCTACTGACCTTACCAGGCTTACTGTCGTCTTCTTCGGGTGTTACGTCTACAAAGTCGTCTTGATCCGCGTCTTCATCAATTAAGAGATCCAACTCGCTCTCAGGCGGAGTGATGATTTCGAGTACGTCGTTGGCCTGGGTCATGCCGAATTCCTCATGCTCCTTCAGTTAAAGACCAGAAGATGGTGTTAGTTAATCTACAAAACAAGTTAGCCAGTCGTTTACCTTACCAGCTTTCAACGCTTGCTGACTGGCTAAATGAGAGAAAGGGAGAAGGCGCTCGCCTTGCAGGCCAGCGTTCGATAACCGCGTTGAAATAGGTGTTAATGCTGGTAGTGTTCAAAACCTTTCCGATTGTAGCCTTTCTCACAAAACTTGCACGCTTTTGGTTTATTTAAACCTTCAAATATGAAGTTAATGTCAAGGCGGCTTTTCCAAATGGATAATCCGAGTGGAATTGATACACCCATTCCGATCCCATCTCCTTCAACTAGCTTGTACAGGATTTACCAGCAACATTCCCTGGTTGATTTGGTGATGCCTCCAGCCAGTTGATCGCTATCTTTCTATAAATAGCCTATAGTTAAGCGTCAAAGGTTTCGGGAGAGTAGCACTAAGCAGTAATGAACGTTTAGGCAAAACTAGAGAAAATGTTGCTTTGTCTCGCATTTTGCTTAAATGCAACTCTATCCTACTGACGCTTTATGGGCGATGGGTTGCGACAAATGGCTGAATTCTATTCCGTCATTCTAATCAACAAGAGCCAAAATGTGACAGAGAAAACATCAATATATTTCGCATTTAGGTTAAGGAGGTCAACTGAGTTTGCTGCCACAGCGCATCGATGGTAACAAATTGATATCCTTGTTGCAATAGTTGAGGCACTAGCTGGGCGGTCGTTTCAGCCACATCTTGACCTCCATAATAGCCATCATGCAAAACAATGACCGAACCATTTTGGACTTGCCGCAAAACTCGCTGTACGACGACGCTAACCCCAGGCTGCACCCAGTCTTCCGGCACCACGCTCCACATGACAGGTCGATAGTTCCACTGCTGCAATAAATCTAAGGTCTGGGGTGTAAACAAACCATTGGGGGGTCGAACGTCACGAATGTATTGTGGATCGAGTTGACAGGCTTGTTGGATCGCCTGCTGCGTCTGTTTTATACTTTGCTTGAGGTCAGATGGACTCAGCTTGGGAAAAGCGCGATGATCGTACCCATGCAGTCCAATCCAGTGACCCCGCTGGTAGACTTCTTTGGCAGTTGCTGGTGAGCGGTTAACGCAAACACCCAGCCAAAAAAAACTGGCGGTTATGCCGTATTGGTCTAGCACTTTCAATAGTTCGGGAGTGTAGTGGGGATGGGGGCCATCATCAAACGTGAGAGCGATCGCTCGTGAATTTCCAGTACCCGACCACAGACAACGGGGAAAGGCAGGCTGAAGAATTCGGTACACAATAGGAAATAGCGGAGCCAGATGCATTTGCTCTTTGATGTCGTTTTTCTAATTGGTGTCAGCAGACGGTGAGTCTCAAAGGTCAATTTAAACAACAAAGCCCATTTTTTGCCATACTGGCGGGAGCTTCTCTCTTATTTGCTCTCTCTGGGTGCAGCACCGTAACCACTAACCAGTATGAAGCAACCGCCCGGACAACTTTAACTTGGAAGGTCGGCTACTCGACCAATCCCAGCCGCAATCAAGAGCGAATCGAAACTTTTGCCTCTACTTCCTTACTCAACCGCAATGGGGAGAAGCCAGAAGGCGCGGTAATTGGCCCAGACGAACGGGAACTCTGGTGGTCTGCACTGCCGCCGCGCCCCACGCTTGATGAAATTGAACAGCGGCTGCAACCTGCCGAAAAGGCAAGCCAGCCAGAGATTTTGCGAGATGTGAATTACCAGATTACTTATCGCAACAACGGGCAGAGTGTTACCTTGCCGACGAATTACGATGTCTATCGAGAGGTTGTCAAGGCATATCCTTCCCAAACGCCTTTAGAGCTAACGCTGGGAGTCAACGATGCCTCTGTGGAGAAAGCGGAACCCCAGTTTAAGAATTAAAAAGCAAAAATTAAGATTGGGCGATCGCTCCTCTGCTCCTCTACCCCTCTGCTTAATTCTTCCTGCGGACTTTAGCCGCAGACCGTTTCAAAACAACTGGCGTCTTTAACGGTTGGCTGCCCTTAATTAACTGCTGGTTACTCTCCAATGCTTGCAGACCATCAAGAACCGCATCTCGGATTGCCGCTTCCGGTTCTTGATTCAGCATCAGCCGAAAGTATTCAGCAACGCTACGCCGATGCTCCCGCTCTAACCTAGCGTCTGTGACTAAGGCACAAAGTTGCCGAACCGCAATCAGACGCTTCAGGGGGTCTACCTGCGTTAGTTCCGTTAACCAATGGTTCAGGTTGGCTTCATCTCGATTCAGTTGACGGCTAATAATTTGCCAGACCAAGAGAATCAGGGTTGCCAGAGTGCCCAGACCTTGAAGAATTGCACCAGCGGCAATCCAAGGACTGTCGGAGTCTACCCAGATAGAAACCGCCATATAAGTGCTGAAGCTGGCAATGCCGCCACTGCCAACGGCAAGAGTTAATTGCCGGTTGGATCCACTAAAAAACCGTTGCAGACTCGACCAGTGTACTTGCCAGTCCCACTCCTGCATCAGGTAAACCAGCAACATTACCAACACACCAGTGCCGGTAGCGAGTAGAAGCTTCCAGTTCCAGAACAGCATCACCACCACAACGGCGATGGCTAGCGCCCACCGCTTCGCTACCGCTACCAGCCACCTGCCCGATCCCTGAACCGGGTGCCGGGGAAACAGCTTGAGGGCTGCCATTTTTAATTGTTTCTGCGACAGAGCTAATTGGATCTGGTTAACGAGTTGCTGTCGCCAAGACGACGCCTGTGCCACGAAAGTTTCCTGCTTAAGTCAGATAGATTATACCTAACGAGTTAACTATCTTAATAACTTTTAGTCATTAGTCCGTAGTCATTAGTCCTTAGTTTTAGCTAGTTGACCAATGACTACTGAACCAATGACCAATGACCGTTCATAAACCAAAGCTCAAGTCATCAATGGTCAGACAGCCATCAAAGGCGTAGAAGGTGATCCGATAGATATTTGGTACTGCGACGCTCAGCTGAGTGTTAGGAGGAATTTTGGAATCCGTCCCGGCTAGATTCGGCTCTGTCAGCTCAGCGCGAGCGAGGAGCTGGTTTTGCTGGTCGTAGGCAGATAAAATTGTTCGCTGGGAACTGGTGACAAAGCCACTGACAAAGCGAACCGGATACTGAAACGAAATTTCTATCAAGCCGTTTTTAGGGGCACCCATGAGGACGGTGGTGCCAGATCGCGGGGGGAAAGCGGGGTTGGAAGGATGCAGGGCGATCGCGTTTCTAAAAGTGAGACCCCATTGCTGAAACTGACGCTCCACCACGTCAAAGCATTTCAAGTCTTCCATGTTGAGGCGAACGCAGGTTGGCTTATTTACGGGTAAGCCGGAGTCAGCGCTAGGCGGCTCTATGCTAGGAGAAGCGACAACGGTGGACGCATCGCTGAACTCAATTGTTGTTGCGGATGCGTCAAAGTCGCTGATTTCATCCCACGGAAGACTGCATTGCATTGCCATAACATTCTCTTGACGTACTTTTTCAAGAACTGGATCGCCGTTTATTGCTCCGACACGGACATCTCCAGACTTGACGGAGCTATCACTTGGGAGCGACGATCTGAAGCTACTAACCCCCCCTCTGTTCATTCAGCCTCCTTGACTTATGGGGCGTCTTTTACGATCTGATTCCGAGTAATGCTTCTTCCCTCAGGCAAAAAATTCCGCATTTTTAAATTTTTTGAGCGGGAAGTTTTGGAAGAAATGTTCCAGCCATCAACATTGGCTGATGACCGATTGCCAGCGCGATCGCACACACCCTCTTACTTAAGTACGCAAAAAGCCGGTGAGGGGTTTCACCCCCTACCGTTTGGATTATCCCTGATTTTTTCTAATTTGGCGGAAAAAAACCAGCGGCTGGATTAGCATAGCGGGAAATAAAATCAACCGGCTGATATACTTTTACATTAATTTACATCTGCCTTTAGGGATAACTATTTACAAAATCTTTAATTTCAAGACGGTTGTTTTATCGTTCCTTTAAATTGCGGAATCGTTGCTCCAGTGAGGCTGGGCGCATTCGGTGCCATATCATTTGGTTTGACATTGCCCGGTGAAAATTTCTGAAACTAGCTATATCAGGACTTACGCAAAGCTTATACATATAGAGTTTTTTCGGGTTCAATCCCCCAGGGGGATTGCGGTGGTAGATGTGGTGATGTGCGGCGAGTCCTGTATATGTAAGCGTTTCATCATCCAAAATCTCAAGCAAAAATCTAAAATAGTATCAGTCACCAGCTCAACTGGGCATCGGCGATTGAAACTAGGTGCTAGGAATCAACCACTAGTCAGACGTTCTCACACTCAACAATTGGCGACAATGAGCGCTTGTGGCGATAACAATGAGGTTTATTCATGATTCAGCCACCCGGCTTTGAGATGCAATCGATTGTCACTTCCTTGGGAAGAATGGTGTACTACACCCCCAAGGGGGCACCTTGGCGCTCGACGGATGCAGCCATGTCAGAGGAGCTGCCCACGTTGGTTTTCCTGCATGGCTTTGGTGGTGGGTCGTCCGCCTATGAATGGTCGAAAGTCTATCCAGCTTTTGCAACCGAGTATCGAGTTATTGCACCCGACCTAATTGGTTGGGGTAGGTCTGACCATCCCGCACGCAATTACCAGATAGATGACTACATCAACACAATTATTGAGTTCATCGAGCAGACTTGTAACGAGCCGGTGCCAGTCGTGGCATCTTCTCTCACGGCTGCTTTTACAATTAGAGCCGCGATCGCTCGCCCCGATCTCTTTAAGTCCCTGATTCTCACCACACCGGCGGGTTTGTCTGACTTTGGGGAAAATTACAGCAGTAGCTTCTTTGCCCAACTGGTTAGCACGCCAATTCTAGATCGCTTGATCTATAGTACTGGCGTTGCTACTGAGGGTGGCATCCGTAGTTTCCTAGAACAGCGTCAATTTGCAAGGCAACGCCGCGTCTACCAGGAAATCGTAGACGCTTATCTGCAATCTGCCCAGCAACCAAATGCAGAATATGCAGCGCTTTCTTTTGTTCGGGGAGATTTATGCTTCGATCTATCCCTGTACATGACTCAGCTAAACGTGCCTACTGCCATAATGTGGGGGGAAAAATCCGAGTTTACTGGCCCGGAAATTGGCAGGCGGCTGGCAGCTTTAAATCCGCAAGCTGTCCGAGTTTTTCAGCCCCTCGATGATGTGGGCTTGACGCCCCAACTGGAACTGCCTGCGGTGACAATCGGCTTGATCCGGCGATTTTTAGACTTACTTGCGTAGAACTTACTTGTCTAGAAATGCCAGAGAAACCCATTATTTTAAAAAATAGTGGGTTTCTCTACCGCCAGATTAGTCTTGGAACCGGATATCAATGACCGTGGAATTGAAGTTATAACCTGAGCCGTCCAGTTCTACTGGGATGCCAATTTTGAGTTTGGTACCGCCCACAACCGGGCCATCCTTGGTGATTTGGGCTTTAGTACCGAAAGTCATCAGCATATCGGTGCTAAAAGAATCAGGTCTAGGATCGGGGAGCGCTTTAACAGAACCATCCGGTTGCGGGACGGTCACGCTTCGCGGCAGGATTTTTATGGATTTAATCTCCATCTGTCCGGCGGGTTGATTGCGGATGATAATATTCGTTTTTTTGTCCTTCTGGAACTGGTCAATTAAAGCCTGGGGATCTCGCACATTTAGACCCCGGACAATCAAATCCATTTCTACGGGTTTTGTGGTAACGCCGACTTGGGCAACCGAACCGGAGGTGCCGGGAAAAAAGAAGATTCCCACAATAACTGAGAGAATCACTAAGGCAGCACCCACATCTAAGATGCTCACCTTGCCGAATAAGCGACCTTGAGAATCCAAAATCTTCATGCAGAATTGTCCTGGCTCTAGCTAAAAAACTGGGGAAATTCAGTAACCTCTAACTCTACAAATCACAAGGTAGATGATACTTAATCCGGCAGTCTTTTGTCAGAGTACCACGAGTGTCGCCTACAGAGTGCTGGCAGATGGCTGGTTGTAAAGCCTTCCTGAAAAGACTGCCTAACTTAGTCTACGACACGGATATAGCCTTGCTTTAGGCTGTCAAATACTCGGTTGACTTGGATCTGCTCTTCGGAGCTGAGAGCCGTCTTCGATAACAGCGCTGTCATCAGCCGTTGTTGGTCATTGCGAGTGATTCTGCGCGTGGTGAATAATTGCTCGACTAATTGAGCGATCGTTAGGGAGAGGCTTTGAGCTTGCATCTTCTTATCGGGGCACAGGATTCTATTTAAATTTTCTGTGAACTTGCTCTCCAGTTCATCAGGACAACCACCGAATCTGGTGATGAAGAATGGCTAAATTTTCAGCAGTACCGAATCAGTATTGTACGGGGGATCGATCTCAGTTCGATGATCTGCCGAGGCTTGAGCGATCGCTAAATATCTCGATTGCGGTTGAAGCTGCAACTTAGAATTCTCAAATAACGTCTGCTAATTCAGGCTGATGAAAGTTGTTGTCACATTTACGTGGAGATGCGATCGCATTCTATAGATTCTCTTTCTCTGGGCTGATGCCTGGGAAGAAGAACCAGAACCAGAAATTGTGAGTTATAAAATGTGGTGTTGCCTCGTGTGGAGCAGGCATCTCGCCTCCGAGATGGTAGGGAGTGTTGAAGTTGCAAAGACTGGTCGCTTATCACAACTGTCGGTTTGATTATCACTCGTTTTCGCTATGAAGTTGAACCCCTTGTCATTTTTTTCTCGTCGTTCCTCTCGCCGCTGGTTCTATCCGTTCCTCTCATCTGTGGTGGCGCTGTTTATTTGTGTAGGTTTGCCTCAGTCTGGGCAAGCAATCTCGTTGTTTGACTTGATTTTGCGCGGCGTTCAGGTGATTCAGCTATCGAATATTTCTGATAAACAGGAAATTCAGATTGGTCGGTCGATTAATAACCAGCTGGTCACTCAGGAGATTCGGCTGTATCGCAATCCGCAAATCGTTCGCTACGTTGAAGAGATTGGTCAGCGGTTGGTGGCGAAGAGCGATCGCCCTGATATTCCCTATACGTTTCAAGTGGTTAACGATAAGGGTCTCAATGCCTTTGCGACAATGGGAGGCTTTGTCTACGTCAACACTGGCTTGCTCACAGCAGCAGATAATGAAGCTCAGCTGGCGAGTGTTATGAGCCACGAAATCGGTCATATTGCCGGTCGTCATGCGATTGAGCAGCTGCGGAAAAATGCGCTAGCTCGCGGCGTGGCGGCAGCAGCGGGGTTGGATCGCAACCTAGCCGTTCAAATTGGCGTGGATTTGGCTCTGCGGCGTCCGAACAGTCGCCAAGATGAATTCGAGGCGGATCAAAAGGGGCTGCAAACCATGACGAGAGCAGGCTATGCTCCCTCTGGAATGGTGGCTTTCATGGAAAAGCTGCTCAGGGCCAATTCTGTGCCTACTTTCTTAAGTACCCATCCGGCAACCTCGGATAGGATTAAGGCTTTGAAACGTGCTATTGACCCGGAAGATGCCAATGTCGGCGATGGGTTGGATGAGCAGGCTTATAAAGCGAAAATTCGCCCCCTGACTTAAGGTCTGAGCATCTGGCGGCGCATCCGACTCACCTGGGATGGATCGACTTGCGTCACTGCTTCTTTGAGGGGCAGTTTGCGAACGCGACGCCGCGCCACATTGACTTGATAAACCAAATTGTTGGTGATGTCCAAGCCAGTCAACCAACCACTTTTTTGGTGATAGGCACCCGTATCGATGTCAAGCCAGCCGTTGCCTTGGGCGAGTTTCCCTGGTGCTACTCCAGGCAGGGTAAAGGTGATGGTGTGACCCGTAACGATCAGTTTATCGGGGAAGTACGGCTGGGGAATGCTGTGAAATTCTTCGCGAATCCAGCAAAATTCCTCAGCGGTTTGCTTCTCGAAGGGAATTTGCGGATGGACGCCTGCATGAACTAACCAGATATCGCCTAAGTCTAAATACGTGGGTAGCGATCGCATCCATTCTATATCCTCTGTCGGAATGCCCGCTTCCCCATAACTGTTCACGGTTGCATGACCGCCACTGTAGAGCCATCCTTGCAGCGCTGGACCGTAAATTTGTCCATCGCCCAACACGTCTAATAACATTTGCTCGTGGTTGCCCAACAAACAATGATAGGAATTTTGCTTGACAAATTTAACAACCTGAGCGCTCTGAGGCCCTCGATCGATTAAATCCCCCAAAAAATAAACCGAGTCGTTTGAGGAAGGAGCGATCGCTTCCAACAAGGTCATCAGGCCGTCGTAGTGGCCATGTACATCACCAATCACAATGCGACGGGGGGTCATTTTGCTCATCCTCAATCCGATTACTCACAACCTTAGATAGCGCCTCAGAGTGAGGCACCGAATAACTGTCGATCAAAACTTATACACTCATGGACATCCCTAGTCATGTTGCCCAGGTTATCGCGCTGGTGGGAAAGTGACTTTCAAACGCGGCACAATATGGTAAAATTCCAATGTCTCACCGATAAACCATCGGTGAGATGTTTGTCGCGTCTGCTCCGTTACAGCCAGATGAAACTCACAGCCTGTTAAAACTGATAACCACGCTAAAACTGGGTTGATTAGTAAGTCAATCAAGTAGGAAATGGATGTCAAAAAAGCAATGTCCTTTCTGTGTATTAAGAGTTTCACGGAACGGATGCACAGCCTGAATAGGGAACACCAAAAAAGCACTGGGAAAAATCAGCTATAAATTAGAAGTCAAGAGTGCATTTTCAAAGCTGACTTTTAAGTTCTAAATTCTCTTCTAAGTGGCGGGACGTGGCAAATTGTAAGTATGGTAGACTACAGTATTAATCATATCTCGCCAAGCCTGAGTAGGACATTCGGGGATCGGGAATATCCCTAAGGGCAGGTGAGTGTTGGGTGAAACAGAGCGAGACAATCAAGCGAAAAATCCTCTCGCTATAGTTAAATGTCAGAATTTTTTCAACTAAAGTTCCTTGCCTCCTGTGTCTTCTACTACGCTGCCAGTCATTATTGCCCTGAAACAAGCCAGCAGTATCGCTTGGGTAAATCAGGCGATCGCTAACGCGGATACCATTCTGCTCGATCATTCCCACTGCGAACGGAAAGCAGCAGGGGTTGCTTTGAATTTGATGTTTCGCTACCCTTCTTATACTCAGCTGGTGCGGCAGCTCACCAGGATCGCCCGCGAAGAACTGGAACACTTTGAGCTGGTTAACCAGTGGTTGGAACGTCGTGGCATCCCTCTAGCTGCCCTCTCTGCGCCTCCTTACGGTGCCGGGATGAAGGCGCAAATCCGCGCCAAGGAGCCGGAGCGGTTATTGGATTCTTTGCTAGTTTCTGGGTTGATTGAGGCTCGAAGTCACGAACGGCTGGGATTACTTGCCACCCACTTGCCCAATCCAGAGTTAGCCCAATTTTATGGCAGCTTGATGGCATCTGAGGCACGTCACTATGGCGTTTATTGGCTGCTTGCCGATACTTATTTTGAGCGTGCTGTTGTCAACCAAAGGCTGGAGGAATTAGCCGTTGTTGAGAGTCAGTTGCTGGAAACGCTGCACCCAGAACCGAGAATTCACAGCTAAAGGCAAGAAGCGAATGAAAGCTCCATATCGGGATTTTGTGATTCGTGGCTGGGAGGAGCGCGATCGCACTTTTGCCGCTCATGTTATCTATTCAGTGTTAACCGAGTATGGCTTGTCTTGGGAGCCAGAGGGCGCGGATCGGGATGTTCTGGAGGTAGAAAAATTTTATCAAGATGCTGGGGGTGAGTTTTGGGTAATTGAAAGACAGGGGCAACTGGTGGGGACTGGCGCGTATTATCCGGTGAAGCGCGGGGACAAATCGGTAGAATTACGCAAAATGTATCTATTGCCAGCGGTGAGAGGGCAAGGTTTGGGTAAGTATTTGTTACAACAACTCGAAAACGCGATCGCTTCTCGTGGTTTTCAGGCAATCTGGCTGGAAACGGCTAGCGTCCTTAAAGAAGCGGTCAAACTTTATGAAAGTAGTGGGTATGAACCAGCAACGGGTGTAGAGACGGCAAGATGCGATCGCCTATATGTAAAATTCTTCCCCTTTTAATTCTTTTTCTGGTAGAGCTATGGGGTAAGGATAGAGGTAAGAAGGCTTGGTAGAAAGGGCTTTCTTCTTATACCATTTCATCTTAATCTCGCCACAAATAAATTGTTGGAAGTGGCTACTGACAAGATTTGTGTCATCCAAACTCTGAAATCAAAATCTAAAATTGTATTCCTCTGCCCTTTTTTTCTTTATAAACCCAAAATTTCACAAACAGGTGTGGCAGGCGCAAGGGTTGCCTACGGCACGCTACGCGATCGCATTTCTGATGAGGTGCTGATGGGTGAGAGTCGCGTGTATTGGGTGGATTGCATAAGCTGGAGCCGAGGGAATTGGGTAATACTCTATGTGAGAGGATTCTTGAGGTTTTACCCGCATCTAATTTATTGGACAAGCAAAATAAAACCATTAGATTAACTAATCATGCTCAAGAACAAGCGATTGAAAGAGGTACAAATGAAGCAGAAATTGTTGATGCTATTATTACAGGTAATCGACAACCTGCTAAAAATGGTAGATACAAATATCAAGCCACTTTTCAATATAATAATGATTGGCAGGGTAAGTTCTACTCTCTCAAAAAAGTCGCACCGATTGTTGCCGAGACTGATACTGAATTAGTCGTTATCACGGTCTATACTTTTTATTTTTGAGGTAAAAGTTTATGAAAATTAGTTATGATTCAGAAGTTGATGCTCTCTACATTAGACTTGTAGAAGGCAAGCATCAGTGTCGCACTTTGCAGTTAACTGAGGAAATTGCTTTAAATATTGGTGAAAATGAATTATTAGTAGGGATAGAAGTTTTAGATGCTACAGAAGTTTTAGGTGCAGGAAATATCCCTAATGTAGTGCTGGAAAATATATCTTTTACTGTGGCTTAAATAGGGAAGGCGATCGCTACCTGTGCAAGCATCGCTCTCGCTGGTATGCTCAGGAAAAGCGTCCTCCTTCCCCTTTCCTCACATAAAGCTATGTCCGCAAAAGATATCTTTCATCCCATTGTACGTTCAGCACTGGAAAAGGAAGGGTGGACAATTACTGACGATCCTATCTATCTTAAAGTAGATGAAGATAAGCTGTATGTAGATTTAGGTGCTGAAAATAACTTATTGGGAGCAGAAAGGTACGGACAGAAAATAGCAGTAGAAATTAAAAGTTTTTTAGGTCTTTCATTGATTAATAATTTTCACGAAGCGATCGGTCAAGCTTGGAACTATAAAGTGGTTTTAGCAGAACAACAGCCAGATAGAGTTCTTTATCTAGCAGTACCCGAAGATATTTATGAAGAATTTTTCACTCGGCGTTTAGCTCAAATGTCAGTAATGCGGATGCAATTAAACTTACTTGTATTCAATCCGATTAGGGAGGAGATTGTACTATGGAAATAGAGAAATATAGAAAAATAATTAAATCGATTGTCGGAAAACATTCTGAGGGCGACAGTGACGATCGCGAAGTGGAAACTCAAATTGCTTTCGATGTCGATCGCGATCGCTATCTGATGTTTCATGTCGGGTGGCGTGGAGAAAAACGGGTGTTTGGATGTGTTATTCACATTGAGATTAGGGAGGGAAAAATTTGGATTCAACGAGATGGGACTGAGGTGGGGATAGCCAACGAGTTAATTGAAGCCGGAGTGCCTAAGTCTGATATCGTGTTGGGATACAGGTCGCCTTATATGCGTAAGTTTACAGAGTTGGCGGTGGGGTAGTGATGAGGTTAGAGAGGCGATCGCTACCTCTGCAAGCATCGCTCTCCCTGGTATGCTCAGGAAAAGCGTCCTCCTTCCCCTTTCCTCTGTACCTATATGGGTCGTCAGGATAGTGGTAGAGGTAGACCTTTTCGATTTATCCTGAATCACTCAAGGGCGACGGCTACCAATGTTTATTTGATGTTGTACCCTAAACCTGCTCTTGCTAAAGTGCTTTTAAATCAGCCAGAATTGCTTAAAGAGGTTTGGCAGGCGCAAGGGTTGCATTTCTGATGAAGTTCTGATGGGTGAGGGGCGCGTGTATGGGGGTGGGTTGCATAAGCTGGAGCCGAGGGAATTGGGTAATGCTCTAGCTGGAAAGATTGTTGAAGTTTTATAAAGTAGAAGTGCGATCGCGTTTCTTGCGTGCTTTTTAACGTTTCTTCTGGTAGTTGCAGCTCTCTTGGGTATGATGTAGTCTTGTCTATAATCTGGGGCATAATGGCCAAATTACCAGACCAAACTTTAGCTACTATCTTTTACTTGCAGCGACGGTTAGTAGAACTGATTGATGAAGCCAAAGCTACTGAGTTCGCCATATTTGAACGGTTTGGGGAGAATGAGGCAACCCTACCAGAATTAGATCAGATGCAAAGCGGTGCTGAGAGACTGAGAATGCCTTACTCGCGTTTGCATACTCTGGCGCTAGGAATAGCCGAATACCAGCCGATAGCGACCGATGCTATGCTGAACTTATTGGCTCAAACTATTGAGCAGACTGAGGCATTAATCGGTGCTATTGAGGCAAGCATTTCTGAAACCAAACAAAATTGGAATCTGCCATGAATCAACAACTCCAAATACCCGACCCCCAGACGAGAGCGCGAAGTGTTGCTAGGTGGCGTGAAGTTAACCAACAAATCGATTTGCTCACACTCCAGCTTGATGAATTAATTGCGATGGTAGAAACTGGTCTGCGAGAGCAACGTCTGGCTAGACTTCAAGGTAAAGGTCAAGCAGCAGAGACTATTAATGAGTAAGAGAAGGATGTGAGCGATCGCTATCTCTGCAAGCATCGCTCACCCTGGTATGCTCAGGAAAAGCGTCCGCCTTCCCCCTTCCTATGTACTTATATGGGTCATAACGGTTTAGCTTCCTTAGAATTCTTTCAGCGTGACAGAAAGTTAAATCCTAAAGGTATTATTGCTATAGATTTATTGAGGTGGAAACCATGATTAAAAATGAAAAAGAGTATGAATACAGTCAAGAATGCGCGCGAAAATTTGAATATTCTATTATGGCGTTAGACCAAGATGAGGAACTGAAGAAAAACGACCCCGATGGTTGGCAACTTTCTCGCGATGTCAAGCAATCTCACCTGATGGCTTTACAAGCAGAAATTGCTGAATATGAAAGGCTTATTAATTGTGACAAAATCCAGCCGATTCAAATTAAAGTTGAGAGCATAAATAAGCTGTCAGATGCTTTAATTAAAGCTAGGATAGCAGCCAAAATCAGTCAACAAGAATTAGCTCAAATACTAGGAATTGAAGAACGGCGAGTTAGGCAGTATGAAGATACAGATTATCAATGTGCCAGTTTTGTAGAAATCCTCGAAGTTAGCACAGTTTTGGGCGTAGAATTTGAAACGGCTGTGATGCGGGTAGATTTTGAGGAAATAGAAGCTGTTAAACAAAGTGTAGAAAAATGGCGAAAGGAAAAAGTAAGTATGACTGCTAAAACCTCATAAATGTTAGTGAGTTGCTCTAAAATAGATTGTTAGAACAACCATTGAGTAATCCCAGGAACCCGGTTTCTTTGGCTTGCAGCAACGAAATATCAAACTTCCCGAGGAAAGAAACTCGGTTTCAGTGTCTATCTCTAATACTGAATAGGGAGAAGAAAGAGTGAAACCTATTAAATTAACTAATCTTCATAAACTTTTGAGGTAAAGATTTATGAAGATTAGTTATGATTGAGAAATCGATGCTCTCTACATTAGATTTGTTGAAGGTAAGCATCAGTGTCGTACTTTACAGTTAACTTGGGAAATACAGACCTGTGAAAGGAAGTCAGATTGTTCTTATCCCAAGCGTATTGTCCTCTTTCAAAAGCTTACACAACTGATCCAAACTATCCCGACAATGCTCAGTCAATGTTTCACCTCGCATCTCTAGGTAATCGATATTACCAGGATCTGCATTATCCATCTGATCGTGATTATGATCGCCACTCAATTGAAGTTGAAAACGGTAGTAGTTTCTGTTCTCTCCTTTATTTACCATTAGCTTATCAAGCTGAAAAGCAACAGCTTCGCTTTGACCATCTAGAACAATGTTCAATAAGGGAAGTACCCATTTGACTTGTCCCCAATTTTTCACCTTATTATACTTATATTGTCTAGTTAGTGAGCCAGTCCCCAAAGAAACAACAAGGGTATCAGTACGTTCTAGTTCTTCACCCTTATGTGCTTCCTTGTAAGAAATCATCGCCTCCATCATTGCAAGTGAGGAAGGATTATTTGCAAAAATCCCGCCGTCAACTAAAGCGTAATATCCCTCTGGAGTACGATGTGCTGTGTCGAGTTTGTAAGGCGGAAAGAATGTCGGTGCAGCAGAAGTTGCCATTGCTGCCTCAACCATTTTGAATCCCCTACATATTTTGCGGCTATTATAACTATCGATGTCTTCTGCTTCCGGATTGCTTGTAAAAAAAACTGGTGCTCTCAGTTCGATATCGTAGCTCGTGATCAAAATTTCTTTTAATGCGTCTTCAACCTTCGCTTCACCTAGAAGCTCCGTGAAAACTTCTTGCCTACCTTGTGGGTTGAACTTGGGTTGTCCCATATCATCTAGACCCAGTGGCATATTCTCACTAAAAATCTTTTTTCCATATTTGCGATAGAAATTTACAAGTTCGGCAGATGTGTACTCTGGCTCCTTATTGATCCTAGAATCTGAGTTCAGTTTAGTTAAACCCAGTGCTAAAATTCCTCCTGTTGAAGTGCCTGCAATAAAATCAAACATTGTTGCTATTCGTTTTCCTGTTTGCTCTTCAATGTAGTTGAGAACGATCGCAGGGATAATACCCCGGATACCACCACCATCAATTGAGAGAATTCTTCTCTTGAATACTTTAGTATCCATAACACTTGCTCCTTGAGATATTGCTTAAATTGTCAACGAAACTGATTCCAAAAGAATTGTCCTAACCAAAAAAACTCAAGCGCTCCAACTATTAATTGTGCTGCATTTGCGGCCTAAACCACTTTATAGTGTATGAAACCGCAAACATTTAATCCCTAAATTTACGCTTTTCTAGAGCTTCAACCCATATAGTGGAGAACCCCGATGTAGATTCACCTCCTGCAACTTCCATAGTCACCCTAAACGCTTGACATCCTTTTTGGATTCTAAATTAGTCAGACTATCCGAATACCACTTGATCAAATTCCGAGCAAACTTCCCCTCAGCGCTAGTCGCCCACCGCAAAGCCAGAGCCTGCTCGTTTTGTCAGATGAACTGGCTGCCCCAGCGCAAACCCCCCTTGCGACCAAAGCAAACCCATCCATCCCATCAAAGCACCGACACCCAACGTCGTTAAGAGGATACCCACCGCAACCACCAAAGAACGCGCAGATGTCACCATCCTTGTCAATTGGGTCTGACGCACTAGAGAATTGACAGCCTCAGCAATTTGCCCCTCTTGCTTCTCAAGCGCCACCCGTTCGTAATGTTAATCCGCGCCAAAGATCGCACACCAACTCAAAATCCTCTGGTTTGGGACTTTCTCGAATCAGCACTTCCAATCGCCCCGTAGCCTATAAAATCAGAAATCTTGGGTCAGTTGGCTCAATTTTCCCTTTAAAAGCCAACTCCAAAACTTTGCGCCTATACTCCTCAGATTGACCCTCCAGGGGAATATCCAGCAAAGATTTAGTATCAACAGCATCTTTAACTCACGGTAACATCCCCGTAGTTTCAAACGCCTCGTAATCTGACAACATAAACGACTTAATTCGTTGCCATCCCAACACCCCAAATTATTGACTATTCCTTTTCAGATGAGCAGAAAATTGGATAGCGTTTCTAATGCCGATTTGTCACTTTAAACTTAGGATAACTATCAAGCCCGTGAAAATTCACTCATCGCATTTTTTATTACATTCGTGTTAGGAAAAGTGCCACCATTGACGCATCCGCCGTTTGAGCGAACAGTCGAATCATCATCACATAGGATTTCGCTCTAAAAGAGGTCCACGATCGGGGAAGCCAGCCCCAAGACAAAAATCTGCATCTAGCGGCTAACCCAAGCGATCGCATCCATCAAATCGCCTCAACTTCAAATTTCTGAAGCCGCCGCTCAGCGGAAGATTAATAACATTTTATGTTTTCCTTCATCATCATTAGGGCAGATGTGTAAACCTATGGTATGACATCATTCGCTCAGGGGATCGCTTGGCTACTGTTCTTGTGGAGAGGGGTATTTTTGGGCCAATGGTATTAGGAGTTTAGGAAATGAACCCCCATCAATTATTACCCTGGGATGACAATTCGCATCGCATCACTCCTCGTGGACAGTTAGAGCATTTTGAAGAGCTGGTTGCAGCATTCACAGATAAACCGATCCAGACGAGCGAACAACTGCAAAAGGAGATCGTCGAACGACAAAGGTTTGAAACAGCGTTAAGCGAAAGTGAGAGACGATTCCACGCTATTTTTAATCAAACATCCCAATTTATCGCGCTACTGCAATCAGACGGTATTGTCATAGAAGCCAATCAGACGGCGCTAGACTTCGGTGGAATCACTGCAACTGATGTTATGGGTCGTCCTTTTTGGGAAGCGCGGTGGTGGAGCGTTTCGCTAGAGATCCAGGAACGTTTAAAATGCGCGATCGCTCAAGCAGCAGATGGAGAATTCGTGGGTTACGAAGTTGAGCTGCGGGGTGTGGGAGATACTATCGCCATCTTTGACTTCTCGCTGAAGCTTTTGAAGGTCGAAACAGAGTTGGTTGAGGCACAGCATACTCCACCTTTATTGATTGCCCAAGCTCAGAATATTACCGAGTGCAAGCACTCAGAAAACAAGCTCAACCTATGCAATCTGGAACTGCTAACGCTATACAAAATTTCAGAAATCACGCAGGGTACTCAATCTCTTTACACCGCATTTCAAGAGATTGTTGAACAAATTAGTGTTGATACTGGTTTTCCGATTATCACCATCGAACTTTATGACGAAGCGCGGCAAATGATGGTGTTTGCAGGGGTAAAAGGAGTTCCCTTGCCTCCGGATACAACTGTTCTTGAGGTGCCGGTAGACCAGACGCTTTCGGGGACTGTGGTTCGCACGGGTCAGCCTGTCGTAAAGACGGATTTCCCGCAGTCAGACAAGAATGGTAACTCTAATAAAATACTCTGGCAGCCTGGGATTAAAACTTTCATTTGTATGCCGATGATCGTCAACCAAAGGTCAATCGGAGTTTTAAGTCTAGCCCATCTGGAAATTGTTGAATGCGATGATTCATTTCTGAGATGGATCGGAAGCTTGGCTAATTATATCGCTTCCCTAACGGAGCGCAAGCAGGCAGAGCAAGCACTACGAGAAAACGAAGCGAGATATCGTCGAATTGTCGAAACCACAGTTGAAGGGATCTGGGTTCTCGATCCTGAGGGGAATACAGCTTTTGTGAATAACCAGATGGCACAAATGCTAGGACTAACAGCGGCTCAAATGTTAGGCAAGCCTTTGTTTGCTTTTATGGATGACGAAGGTCGCGCGATCGCAGAAGCTTTAATGGAGCGTCGCCGCCAAGGAATTAAAGAACAACATGACTTTAAATTCTGCCGTCAGGATGGCTCCGATTTATGGGCGATTGTTTCTACCAATCCCATCTTCGATCGAGCGGGGAAATATGCGGGTGTCCTGGGAATGCTGACTGATATCACTCAGCGCAAAGCCACTGAAGAGGCACTGTTGCAGCAGGCAAAGCGGGAGTCGTTGATTCGGGTAATTACCCACCAAATTCGTCAATCTCTGAAGCTAGAGGAAATTCTCAACACGACGGTGACGGAAGTGCGACAATTTCTTCAGGCTGACCGGGTAGTAATTTTCCGCTTTCAACCAGACTGGAGTGGCGTTGTCGCAGTTGAGGCGGTCGATTCTAGGTGGACGCCAATTTTGGGATCGACGATTACAGATCGTTGCTTTGCACAAACTTATGTCCAGCCGTACAAAAACGGTCGTATTCAAGCGATTGAAGATATTTATACGGCAGGGATAAGTCAGTGTCACATTGATTTACTGGCTCAGTTTCAGGTAAGAGCAAACTTGGTGGTTCCCATACTCCAAGGCGAGGATTTGTGGGGATTGTTGATTGTTCATCATTGTTCGCAACCGCGACAGTGGCAGCAGCTAGAGATTAATTTGCTCAAAGAATTGGCAACACAGGCGGGAATCGCTATTAAACAAGCCCAACTTTATCAACAGTTGCAGCAAGCAAATCAGGAGTTACAGCGCCTTGCCGTTTTAGATGGTTTGACTCAGATAGCGAATCGCCGTTGCTTTGACCAGTACCTGGATAGTGAGTGGCGGCGGCTGGTGCGAGAGCAAGCACCCTTATCATTAATTTTGGGCGATATCGATTTTTTTAAACTCTACAACGATACTTACGGTCATCAAGCGGGAGATGAATGTTTAAGGGCAGTGGCGAGTGCCATTGAGCGTGCAGTGAAGCGTTCGGCGGATTTAGTGGCTCGTTATGGGGGAGAAGAATTTGCGGTTATTTTGCCAAATACGATGGCTGAGGGAGCAATCCAAGTTGCTGAGAAAATTCGCGCTGAAGTGAAGGCGTTAGCGATCGCTCACGTTAATTCTCCAACAAGTCAGCAGATCACTCTCAGTTTGGGCATTGCCAGTGTGATTCCGACTTCAGAATCCTCACCAGCAATGCTAATTTCCGCAGCAGACACCGCCCTCTATCAGGCAAAAGCAGCAGGGCGCGATCGCTGTTATGCACACAATTAAAAATTAAAAATTAAAAATGAAGGAAGAATGTACCATTTTTAATTTTGGATTTTTAATTTAACGGCTCAGGGTACGGATGAACCGTTGTAAATTGGTGAACAATCCCGGTTTTTTCGGCGTTGGGGTGTCGAGGAAGGTGTCGGTAGTCTGAGTTGTTCCTGCCAGGATTTTGTCAAGTTCTTCGCCCACTGGTTTTTTGGGAACTTCGGCAATTAGCTGATAGTGGTCGTTTGTTTCCTGCCAAACTTGCCAGGGGGACGGGTAGCAGCGCAGCACCGCAGCACCGTCGAGGGGTCTGAGATAGTAGCTGGATTCTAGGGTAGTCAGGAAGCGATCGCGTAATTGTCGTCCCGCGTAGCCAATGCCAATAATGGCGGCATCTTCCAGTTGAGGGTTGAGCAGAACAACCGGGCGATCGCCTGCGGCTTCGCACAGTTTTTCGACTTGCAAAACTTCTACAGCAGAAGGTTCAACGAGCAAGAAAACTCTGTCGTCTGGGTGAATTTTCTCATCTACGGACGATCGGCTACTGCCAATATCTGTAATTTTAAATGGTACCTGTCCCCAGTCGCGGCGGGCAAGGGCAGCTGCCCCGGCGTCGGGGAAGAAAACTTTCAACTCCGATGCCATCTCCTCAAAGACTTCGATGAATTGCAAGGCGACAGGCATCGGTTTGAGTTCTGGGAAGACTAATTCGACCTTGATTCGGGTGTAACCATCTGCGATCGCGGCTTGGGTAGCTTTGCCCGATTGCGCGATCGCTTCTTCTAGTGATTTGGGAAGTTCTGCCATCTGGAAAATTGTTGAATTTAAGTGGATTAAACCAAAATGTCAAATTCATTAAAAAACCTCTCCCTAACCCTCTCCTAAGAGGAGAGGGAACAAGAGAAAGAATGTTTTAATCTGTAAGGGAAATTGCCCCCTTCCCTACCATGCAACGAGGTTGGGGATTAGGTTTAATGTTGTAGTTGATGATTCCCATCTACTTATTACTGTGAGTTGTTAGCATTCAAAATTCTAAACTCAAAACTCGCTCCGGCTGAAAACTAATCCTGGAAACAGGCATCAATCGTTCCAAAACTTGCTTCAGCACCATTGCCGCCCAGTCTACATCGGCTTCCTCCGTGTCCCGTCCCAGGGTGAAGCGAATGCCTCCCAAGGCAAGTGCATCGCTATACCCCATTGCCAGCAAGATGGGGCTGGGGCTGAGTTTACCGCTGTGACAGGCTGAACCAGCACTGATGGCAATTCCAGCCAGGTTCATCTGCCGCACAATGGTTTTTCCGGTGACTTTTTCACTCTCACCGATGACACTGAAACTGACGTGGTGGGGTAGCCGATGCTGCCTGTCGCCGGTGGGGATGAGGTGGGGAACATTCGCTAAATGGGAAAACAGGCGATCGCGCAATTTTATCAATCTCGGTGTCTCTGTTACCAATTCTTGCGCCGCCAACTCAGCCGCCACGCCAAAACCAGCAATGACAGGAACAGCCTGAGTCCCAGAACGCAGCTTCAATTCTTGCCCTCCCCCGCACAATAAGGGCGCTAACTCCACACCAGGGCGGAGATAAAGGGCACCCGCACCCTGAATGCCATAGATTTTGTGGCTGGAAAGAGATAGCATATCCACCGGCAGCTGCTGCACGTCAATCGGCAAGCGTCCAGCGACTTGGACGGCATCGGTGTGAAACAACACCCCGTGGGAGTGGGCAATCTTGCCCAATTCCTCAATCGGTTGCAGCGTGCCGACTTCGCTTTGCCCATAAATAATCGAAACTAAGACTGTATTCGGTTGCAGCGCCTTTTCTAAATCGGTGGGATTCACCCTACCTTTAGTATCTACAGGCAACCGCGTCACCTGCCAACCCCACAACTCCAATAAACGCGCCGGTTCTGACACGGCTGAATGCTCGACGCTGGAGATAATTAGATGCTGGGGCGTCCTGTAGCTGCGGGCAACCCCCATAATCGCCAGATTGTCTGCCTCGGTGCCGCCAGAAGTGAAGATAATCGACTCAGCCGGTGCGTTAATGAGTCCAGCCACCTGAATTCTTGCCAGTTCCAGAACCGTTGCAGCCCGTTGCCCCCACTCGTGCAAACTGGAAGGATTCCCCCACTGCTGGGTGAGAACGGCTTGCATGAGTGCGATCGCTTCTGGGCGAGTGGGCGTAGTAGCACTATAATCCAGATAAATTTGCATGGTTGATTAAGCGACAGGCTGTCTCTTCTTTCAGCATATAGCGCCTCTCGCTAGAGAGTCTCTCGCCTAACCACCCGGTTTGCAGACGTTATATTCTTCGTGAGACATGACTTCTTCTGGCACCAGCTTAGTCCCGCAGTCGCGGCAAATCATCCGGTAGTCGCGGCTCAAGGGGATACTAATAATCAAGCGGTTGTGGCGCATCCGCTTGCCCCGAAATTCTATATAGTTTCTGCTACCCTCTAACCTAGCGATGATGGTTCGCGCCTTGACCACCAAATGAGCGGGAAGATGTCTTAAATTAATCGGATCGAGTGAAAAAGAATCTTCCCACTCCTGTTTTTCCTGTTTTCTTTGAATCCAGGTGGCGCGTTCTTGAACGCAGCGATGGCAAGTTTGACCATAGCCTTTGTGACCGCACGAAAACGTTTTTTTTCTGGTTGGCATAAAAAATAGTGGTGTGGCTTGGTGCCTCCCACCCCCACAAAGCTTTTATCCTGTGGAAACTCTCCGCCGTGGGCGGTTGGACAAGATCAAAATTTTGTCCGCTTGCAGTTTATGTTAATGCAAGAGGGACAAGTCTTTGAGAATCGTTTTCGCTTGCTGACGAAAAATTGGTGATGACACCGCTAATCCATCAGGTTATCGTGTGGGTGATGAAAGAAATTTATGCTTCGATGACGTAAAAAAGGGATGGCTAGTTCGCCTATCCTCTCTATCTATCAGCGAATCCAACTTCCCGTGCATCTTCTTTTTTCCCCACCTGCAATCCGTCTGGGCTTCACGTTACTGCTGGCGCTAACTCTCGGCGCGTGTCAGCGGGTGCAGTCGCAGAATTCCCGTCTCACGCTGCCTCAAGATCCTTTGGTGCAGTCGCACAATTCCCGTCTCACGCTTCTGCCTCAAGATCCTTTTGTTCAGGTATACTTCAACCACGCCCAAACGTCAGAATATACTGAGCCTTACCGCCAGCAACGACGGCAGGGAGATGATTTAGAGCAACAGATTGTCGATGCGATCGCTTCTGCTAAATCTACCGTCGATGTGGCGGTGCAAGAGTTGCGCTTACCGAAGATTGCCACGGCGCTGGTAGATCGCCAGAAAGCTGGGGTAAAAGTCCGGGTAATTTTAGAAAATACCTACACTCGTCCTCTAAGTGCGATTGCTTCAGCAGAGTTAGCGAAACTGCCGCAACGAGAACGCGATCGCTATCAAGAATTTCTCAAATTAGTAGACCGCAACGGCGATAATCAGCTCAGTCCAGCGGAAATTAACCAAGGAGATGCCTTGGTAATGTTACGCAACGCGGGTATCCCTACAATCGACGATACGGCTGACGGTTCCAAAGGTAGCAGCCTGATGCATCACAAATTTGTTATCGTCGATAACGCAAAACTTCTCGTAACTTCCGCTAACTTCACTACGTCCGATATTCACGGTGATTTTGCCAAGCCTACCAGCTTGGGCAATGCCAATAACTTGCTGAAAATAGATAGTCCGGAGTTGGCAACCCTTTTCACCCAAGAGTTTAACGCGATGTGGGGCGATGGGCCAGGAGGCAAACCTGATAGTAAATTTGGCATCAAAAAGCCCTATCGACCCGCACAGCAAGTCAACCTCGTCAAGACCACCGTCACCGTCCAGTTTTCCCCAACATCCACAACCCAACCCTGGAATCAAAGTAGTAACGGCTTAATTGGCAAAACTTTGAGTACCGCTGCCCAAAGTGTCAATTTAGCGTTGTTTGTCTTCTCCGATCAGCATTTAGCGAATATTCTGGAAACCGACCATCAACAGGGCGTGCAGATACGGGCTTTAATTGACCCCGATTTTGTCTATCGCCCCTACAGTGAAGCTTTGGACATGATGGGGCTTGCCTTGGGCAATCAATGCAAGTATGAAGCCGATAACCGCCCTTGGCAAGAACCGATTACTACAGTTGGCGTGCCTCTGCTGCCAAAGGGCGATTTATTGCATCACAAATTTGGGGTATTGGATAAAAAAAACGTCATCACTGGCTCCCACAACTGGTCAGAAGCCGCCAATAGCGGCAATGATGAGACGCTATTAGTCATTGAAAGTCCGACTGTTGCTGCCCATTATGAGCGGGAATTTGACCGCCTTTATGAGAATGCCATTTTGGGTGTTCCTGATGGGATTGGGCAGAAAATACAGGCACAGCAGAAACAATGTCCCCAGCTAACAACAGCTTCTCAACCCTCCCAAACCACCTCAACTGCCAATCCAAAAACCAAACTTCCGATCCCAAAGGCGCAACCAAACCCTAAAAATCTCTCTAAATCTCCTCTGTCCTCCGTCCCTAGCCCTCAGTCCAATTCTGATGCGGTCAACCTCAACACTGCAACTAAAGAAGAAATCGAGGCATTGCCCGGAGTTGGGCCAAAATTAGCTCAGCGGATTATTGAGGCGCGTCAGCAGAAACCCTTTACGTCGTTACAAGACCTTGACAAAGTGCCAGGAGTTGGCCCCAGCTTGCTAAAAAAATTAAGCGATCGCGTGACTTGGTAGCAACTGCTTCTTCTTTCCGGATAGCGACAATTTGCTGACGCTAACGACAAACAGGACTAGCATCTGACAGGATAGTGCTGGTCTTTATCTACTGGGGTGTTATTACATGAAGCTGATCCGCCTTCTCCTCAACAATTCTTGGGTAACAGTCATTCTGGCTGCATTGACGGGTCTTCTCAGCGGTGGTAGCAGTGCAGGTCTAATTGCCTTAATTAACCTCACATTAAGAGATATTCCATTACCAACAAATACCCTTGCTTGGAGCTTTGTTGGTTTGTGCTTGCTTATGTTTGTGACTACGACTGCTTCTCAAGTGCTGATTGCCCGGTTAGCAGAGGAGGTCATCTTCAATCTGCGAATGCTCTTAAACCAACGCATCCTGGCTTGCCCCTTGCGTCACCTAGAAGAAATAGGTTCCTCCCGGCTTCTAGCTACCCTCACAGAAGATATTGAGGCAATTTCTAGTGCCTCTATTTCCGTTTCCGGACTGTTTGTAAATGTCGCCATTTTAGTAGCGTGCCTGCTCTATTTGAGCTGGCTATCTGTGCCTGTCTTCTTTTTCATCCTGGGCTTCATGGTGTTGGGAATCTTTAGTCACACTCTACTGGTGACTAAAGGCAGGGATTCTTTCAAACTTTCCCGTGAAGTGCAAGACAGGTTATACGAGCATTTCCGGACTACCACGGAGGGGACTAAGGAACTCAAGCTGCACCACTCTAGACGCCAAGCTTTTCTCTCCCAAGACCTCCAGTCAGCCGCTGCGTCTTCGCGCCATTATCGAGTTGCGGCGATGAGTATTTTCGCTTTTGCTGCAAGTTGGGGGCTACTGTTGTTCTTCGTTCCCATTGGGTTGCTGATTTTTGGTTTACCCCTGCTAAGAAATATCCCTGTTTCTGTTCTATCCGGCTATGCCTTAACGATCATCTTTATGATTACTCCGTTGCGCGGTCTTTTAAACAGCCTTCCCGATTTAAGCAGAGCTAACGTTGCTTTAGATAAGATTGAATCGCTTGGCTTATCTTTAGTAGCCCAAAGAACTGAGCCGGAGTTAACGCTTCCTATTGATTCAAAGCTAGACTGGCAGTCTTTAGAATTAGTGGGTGTAACTCATGCTTACCGTGGGGAACGGGAAGAACATCGCTTCATTTTAGGACCGCTTGACCTAACTTTTAATCCTGGAGAATTAGTGTTTATTGTTGGTGGTAATGGCAGTGGCAAATCTACTCTTGTGAAGCTGCTGGTTGGGCTATATATCCCGGAATCGGGAGAAATTAAGTTTGACAATAAGCCGATTACGGATAAAAATCGCGACTGGTATCGTCAGCAGTTTTCAGTCGTTTTCTCTGATTTCTATCTCTTCGATCGTCTTTTAGGATTAGACACTCCAGCATTGACTAACCGAACCCAAAAGTACCTAGAAAAGCTGGAATTAGACCATAAAGTGCAGGTAAAAGATGGTGTTCTTTCCACTACTGCTTTATCGCAAGGACAGCGTAAACGCCTTGCTTTATTAACGGCGTATTTGGAAGATCGTCCTATTTATATATTTGATGAATGGGCGTCAGACCAAGACCCTGTATTCAAAGAAGTTTTTTACACTCAACTGTTACCAGAGTTAAAAAGTAGAGGTAAAACTGTTCTGGTTGTTAGTCATGATGACCGATATTTTGAAGTTGCCGATAGGATTGTGAAATTAGACTACGGGAAAGTGGAATATGATAAGGATTTGCATTATTAATACTACTTTTTTGAGGCGGGTAATGGGTTGATTTTAATGCAAGTAAAAACATGACTTTCTATCCAGAACCTCACTCCAACCCTTCTCGTAAACCAACCGAGAGAAGCATCCTTTATCCTCGTTTACAGCTGGTAGGTTGGGTTGAGGTACGAAACCCAACAAAGAGTTAGGTTTTGTTGGGTTTCGTACCTCAACCCAACCTACACTAACTGGGGACGAGAAACGATAGCAATTAAGGACTGACTATTCCTCGTTGTTTTATAGCTTTTTCCGTTGCCTGAGATAAAGCGGGCCAAGGTAAGAAATTAAGCTGCAAAATACGCTTACCAGGAACGTTATCCCAAGCGCTAAAAACACGCTTCCAATCATCAAGAAATTCAGGCTGAACTCGCCCCAAAATTTTCACTAAAGAGTAATAGACGCTACCGCTTACTGCTTCATCGGGTGTGACACCTTGCCGAAGTTCCAGCTTGAATTCTAGATACTGTTGGTCTTCTTCGTAAACAATTCGGGCGCGGTATAGTCCGGTGAGAATATCGTGTAGTTCTTCGCATTTTACCGCTTCGTCTAACATATATTCCGTAAGATTAGTACCTAAAAGAATTAAACAACTATCCGAACGACCCGTGACTGCTAAAATATCCGGAAGCCAAGCGCTAGATTTTGCAATAATCTGGACTAAAGCTTCATCCTGAGAATCTAGGTTATCTGAGGTAAGAATTGCTTTTCTTAATTTCCGCCAACTATATAAATCAACAAGATCGTAGAGAATGTAGCGCACTAGCGGAATTCCTTGCCAACGGGTCACGCAAAAGTGACCATCAACAACTTCCACAAAAGTGTTAGAAGCAATAAAATGAAAGAAGTGAGGAATTGGAGATTTTATACCTAGCGAATTAGCAAGTGTCTGGTTGCGATAAAGCAATTTTCGTAAGGCGACAGAAGCTAGAGATTCAGTTCCAAGTCCTCCTGTATCGGCGCTGGCGTACATGGAAAACATAAATGGAGTATCTTCTGCTATCCCCGCACGATTTTGCAAAGAATTGCGGATACTTTCTGGAAAAGGTTCACCAATTACGATGTATCTTAATTTTTCCAATGGCAGCGATCGCTTGAATTCATTTGCCTTTAGATGAAGATGCGCGATCGCGGATGGTACAATAAATAAAATAATCTGATCCACGAATGGGTTCATCTTGCAGATCATCTCGATAATATCATCGTGCTGGACGCCCGGACAAAATACCCAAAAAGGATAAGGCGTATTCGCTGCCATATTATTTAACGCGCCGGAAAAAGACACTCCTCCTAGAGAACTTCCTAAGCTAAGTCCGACAATTGCTAATGTTTTTTTCTGGTGTACCGCAAAGGTTCGTTCCAGAAATATTCGGGTTTTAAGACCGACAAAACGGCTGGTTGATTTTAAAATAGGCCAATAGAAGGAGTTTCCGGATGAACCGGAAGAACGAGCGATCGCATAAATTTTATCGGCATCATATGCCAACAATTCCTCAAATGAATAAACTAAGGCGTAGGATTTTTTGTCTGACAAAGGTAGCTGGTTAAATGGAACTTGCGCTTTAGTTCCTTGGGTTTCTAAAAATTGTTTGTAAGCAGGTACGTTTCGTTGGGCACGTTTATATACGTTTTCGGCTATTCTTTTTGAACCTAAAGAGTTTTTTAGGAATGAGCGATCTTGCATAGGGTAATGCTAAGTAAGTTGTATTTTTTTAGGAACCGCGAAGGCGCGAAGTACACGAAGGAAAGAAAGAAGAGAGAAGAGGGAAGAAGAGTCTATAAGAAGTATTGGATTTGTAATTATTTTATATTTTTCAGGACTTACGCAACATCACCACATCTGAGGGCAACCACAGGGGGATTGAACCGACAAGAACGCTATATGTATAAGCTTTGCGTAAGTCCTGTTTTTTTTCGCTTAAGACTTTTAGGCAATGGAAAACCGCTTATTTTTTCAATTTGCAATGCTAAACGTAGATTGCTATAAAACCCGCTAAAGGTTGAACAAATTTTTAGTGGTTGATAAATAAAAGATTGCATAAATTGAATTAAAACAAAAATTTACTAAATTAAGTTATAGATGCTAGAAGTTGGCAAATTCTTAGTGTAAGAGAGAAATAGTAGCCCCAAACTGATTTTAGGGTGGGATGGATGTGGGAAAAGTTCCCTGTGTCAAGCTTTCTGGATCGGCATATTCACTCAGGTAGGAAATTTTGAACGCTATTAGTATATAAGTTATGGTGAATTTTAATTTGCAAGCGTCTCATTCTCTTCGGAAAACCAAGACTTTTAACAATCCCGATCGTTTCATTGAGGGGTGGTATTGGGCGATCGCTTCTCGCAATCTTAAGGTGGGGGAGGTTAAGCCTGTAACCCTTTTGGGGAGGGAACTGGCGATTTATCGGGGTGAGGACGGGAAAGCGATCGCTCTCGATGCATATTGCCCCCACATGGGCGCACACCTTGCCGAAGGAAAAGTCGAAGGCAACGGAATTCGCTGTTTTTTCCACAACTGGAAGTATGACCAAGCGGGAAAATGTATCGATATTCCGTGTTTGGAAAAGCCGCTTCCAGCTAAGGTGCAAAGTTGGCCCACGGCGGAAAAGTACGGGATGGTATGGGTTTGGACGGGAGAAACGCCACGACAGCCTTTGCCGTGTCCGCCGGAACTCAAAGACGAAGAATGCGACGGGGCGATCGCGTCTCGCTTCGTGAAGAACTGTCACCCCAACGTGGTGATGATCAACGCTATCGACGCCCAACACTTCAATACCGTTCACAATCTGCCGCTCAAAATTGTGTTTGAGAAGCAGGAAATCGACGAAAACGCGATCGCCTTCAGCAACACCACGCGGGGAGGGGAAGATTCCCTGTTTGTAAAACTAATCCGCCCCTTATACAAAAATGAAGTCACTTATAGTATGTGCTATTGGTACGGCAGCACTGGCACAGTAACCGTTGGGCCAGACTTCCTGCACTTCTACATCATGTTTGCCCTTCGCCTCACCGAAGCCGGAAAAACTGAAGGACAGACTTTATTAATTACTAAGAAGCGTCCCGGTGTTCTCGGCTGGATCTTTAACCGAATCGTGCTTTGGCTGACGAAGATGGTGGGAAATTATTTTGCTAAAGGAGATACCCAAGTTTTCCAAACGATTAAGTTTGACTTTCAGACTCCAACTAAAGAGGACAAGTCGATTATCCAGTTCATTCAGCACGTCGAGAAACAGAAAGCGATCGCCTGGGGAACTTGGCAGATGGCTTTGCCGGACGAACCGGAAAGCAGCGGTAGGGGCGGGTCTTGTGCCCGCCCTGAGCTAGGGATCTCTGCTGTGCCATCCAGCACTCCCTCTTCCTCCCTAACCACGGAGGCGAGATGAAGTCTGTATTGATCGCAGGCTGTTCGTCCGGCTTCGGTCGGGGTATGGTTGATGAGTTTCTCAAGCGAGGTTGGCACGTCATCGGTACGATGCGGAACGCACAACAGCGACGGGAGATCCTCGCAGAGTCGTTAGAAAAGTATAGAGATCGCCTGACTATTCTGAGTCTAGAAATTACCGAACCCAGCCAACGAGATGCCGTAGTTGAAGCAGTTCGGAAAAAAGGTCGGCTGGATTGTTTGGTAAATAATGCAGGCTACAGGTTCTACGGCGCTTTGGAGGATCTTAGCGAGGAGCAAATCCGCCGTCAATTTGAGGTGAATTTCTTCGGTGCGGTGTTCCTGACTCGCGCTTTGCTTCCGTTGATTCGGGAAGCGCAGGGAACCCTAATTTTTATCTCCTCCACTTTCGGCTTCACTGGCTTTCCCTTAACCTCGGCTCATTGTGCCAGCAAGTATGCTTTGGAAGGCTTGGCAGAGAGTCTTTATTACGAGCTTGAGTCCCACGGGGTTCGTGTCGCCTTGGTAGAACCTGGAGCCAGCAAGACGACGAACAATGGCAAGAATATGAGCTGGGGGGAAGGAAACTCTGAAACTTATCGAATTCAGACGGACAACTATCGCAGGCTGAATCAGCAAATTATATCAACGGCTCAGGATAATACGCTTCTTGTCGCCAAACGGGTTGCAGACATTGCCGAAGCAAGCGATCGCTTCCTTCGATTTCGGGTCGGTTGGGACGCCCATTTTACCCATATTTATCAACAAATCTTGCCAGATAGATTGCGCCTGCCTTTATCAAAAATGATCTATCGACGGCTGTTTATCGGGAGCAAAAGCCGATGAATCAATACCAAAAAACAGCAGGCTTCGATTTACCCCACATCCAATCTGACGACAAGCTGCGTCGCGTACTCTCCTCAGCCTTGAAGAGTCGGCTGGGTAACGATCCTGTTTCCCCAGAATTTATGAGCGATCGCTATTGGGACGCCGCTCATTTCAATCTTGAGAAGGTGCAGGTTTTCCAAGATTCCAGCCAACAAGAGCAAGGAGAAATCCTGCGCCTTTGCAGTGGCGGACTCATAGAAGAAGCCTATTTCATCGAAAAAGCTGGAGTCGGTTACATGGCAAAAATGGTGCTGCTGGCAGAAACCACTGAGGAGCGGATGCTTTACGCACTCTTCAGCTCCGACGAAGTGGCTCACCTTGCCCAGATTAGTCGCTTTTTGCCTGAAAAAGACCTCGTGGGGACGGAAGACCCTTTCTTGCGCTTCCTGGCAGATTTGGTGGAAACCCAGGATAAAACAGTCCTGCTATTTGTGCTTCAGATAGTGCTAGAGGGTTGGGGACTGAGCCATTATAGAAACCTCGCCAAAGACTGCCTGAATCCTCAGTTGAGTTCGCTATTTGAAGGATTTTTGCAAGACGAGAGCCGTCACCACGGCACCGGAGTCACTCTGTTCAACCAGATGTCCGTCTCCCAAGCAAGCCGAGCAACCATCATCGAAACCCTAGCCCTATTTTTGCAGATGGTTCGGGTAGGACCTCAGAGCGTCGTTTCCGCCATCGAGCAAGTGAAGGGTCATTTGTCCCGCCAGCAGAAGGTAAGCATCTTCGAGGAACTCGACACAGAAATTCATAGCGGAACTCGTCTCAATCTCCTGCGTTCCCTGATGCGGGGAGAAGCAGCGGGAATTATCGTTCAAGAACTAGAAGATCGGGGGGCGTTTCAGCCTTTCCCCGCACAAAAATGCGTATGAACTCAGCTTTTGAACGAAGAAACCTCTCCCCCAACCCCTTCCCTACCAGAGGAGGGGAGAAACAGCGGGAAGTGGACAAACAGCACAAAGCAACATCCGGCTCCCCCTTCCCTCGTAGGGAAGGGGGCTGGGGGGTTAGGTCTTTAAGGTAATTTGATGATGAATGAAACAATTAATGACAACACGCTTCTAGAAAACCCGAAGGTTTATCAGCAACTTCAGATTAACGAACCCAAAGGCAATACGCTTCTAGAAAACCAGAAAGTCTACCGCAAGCTTCAGATCAACCACACGCGCAATAAACAGCAAGATCATACCCAACTGCTCGATGAAGCCGCCGCATCTTTCCGATATGAAGACTGCAAAGATGAGTATTGGAACCCGGAAGAATTTTCGTTACTCTACGGAACTCCGCTGTGGGAACAAGCTAGCCCAAGTCAAAGGATAATCTTAAACCAACTATACTGGGTGGCTTACTATTCGCAGATCGTTTCCGCAGAAATTGCCACGATTTACTTTAATCAGACTAGCGCCGCTGGACTTTACGCCCAGGAGGACTTCCGCCTAGTTTGCGATACGCTCGACTTAGAATCTGCTCAGGAAAGGGCACATATCAGCGCCTTCAGAAAAGTCTCTAGCGAGGTGGAAGCACAGCTTTTTGGCAAGCGCGTCTTCAGCTATCCCATGCGCGGGCCGTTTGCAGAAACAATGATTTTTGCTGACACCAACGCCCTCAAGACGTGGTGGAAAAAGCTCCAACTGCAAAGCTTTGGAATGCTGTCAGCAGGGAATACTTTTCTCGCCTGCCAATACTTCACTGTTCGGGGTATCCGGACGCTAAACGGTAAATTAGTGCAGCATAAGCTTAGCAACTACTACCAAAAGCATCCCAACCCAGAAAACGCCCCGATTCCCTCAAAAATTTCCTTTTATCACTTCATGGATGAGAGCTTTCACTTTAACAGCTCTACGATTCTCTCCCATGATGTGGTGAAGTGCCTGAAACCGCCAACCGCTTTCGAGAAGCTAGTGGCAAACTTGGGGATAAGCGGCTGTCAGCGAGATCACTATCACTTTTCAGTCGCGATTAACGGGATTTTTTGGTACGACCCCGCCCTCTATTCGGCAATTTACGAGGTATTGCGATCGCCTATTTTTGAAATGAGCGATCGCGATGCCAAAGAAATGATGCGACTGTGCTTCACCGAGGAATCCGAAGGACTGCACCATAGCTACAAAACCCGTACAGAAGCGATGGAGTCATACAAAGTTTACCTCGAAAAAGTTGACTACGCTTGGGTAAGTAACCGGCAAATGTCCATCATGGCTGCTAATTCTATTCCTCAATACCTTGCTACTCAAAATAAGGCAATAGGTAATTGGGGCTAGAAAAAACCATTAGCTATTCCCTATTACTGACTTGACAAATAACAGTGCATACTTTCTAATTTTTGATATGAACCAGTTCCAAAATCAAAACACGCAACCCCTATTAAAAATGAAAATATTTAATAATTGGGATGTTGTTGCCAAAGGCTGGTATATTGCTTGTCCTAGCCGAGAAGTTCCTCAAGGTAAGGCAAAATCTTTGGAAATCTGCGGACAAAAAATTGTTATCTTTCGCGGACAAGATGGAAAAGTTCGCGCTTTAGATGCTTATTGTCCTCACCTAGGAACCGATTTAGGAATTGGGCGAGTGGATGGAAATCTTATGCGCTGTTTTTTCCATCATTGGGCATTTGATGGAGAAGGGAATTGTCAAGATATTCCTTGCCAATCAGCAATACCCGAAAAAGCTCGCCTTCAATCTTACGCTACTGATGAAAAATACGATTTTATTTGGGTGTATCCAGATTCAAAAGCACCGGAAGGTGTGGCAGAATTTGATGAACTTAAAGGCAAATCAATTGTAACAATACACGACAAAGCATTTGAGCGGAGTTGTCATCATCACATTTGTATGATGAATGGCATTGATGCTCAACATTTGCAAACTGTTCACAAAGTAGACATCAATATGAATCTATCATTGCGTCAGAATCAATCTGGCAATGTGATAGATTTTACTCTTCAAGGCGAGTTTCCTAAAACTACTCGTAGAGAACGGCTTGGACGAAAAATTCTCGGCGATACTTATGAGTATTCTATGAGGTATGCCGATGGCTGCATGGGACTTTTGACTATGATGAAGAATGTTCGGCTTCTTCCTTCACTGCACATGATTTATGCCTATACTCCGGTTGCACTTGGAAGAACCCGCATCCAACCGATTTATGTAGCAGAGAAAAGAAAAGGAATGTTTGGGTGGTTGGTGACGCAACTATTACTTTTATTCACTCGACTGGGATATTATGCTTTGAAAGGGGAAGATGGACAAATTTATGACAATATTCGCTATAATCCCATTGCAATTCTGAGTATTGATACGCCATTAGTTAAGTATATGCATTATGTGAATCAACTTGAACTTTCTGTATGGTCTAAGGAGTTTAATAATACAAAATAGATATAAAAGTTCTATTTTAGTAATGAAAAAAATGCTCTATGTGTAGGTTGGGTTGAGGCACGAAACCCAACATTGTCAGCAATCGGCAAGCGTTGGGTTTCACTTTGTTCAACCCAACCTACAAATTGAATAAGATTTTTTTACGAACCGCCAAGGACGCAAAGTACGCGAAGAAAGAGGAAGAAGAGGTGTAGGTTGGGTTGAGGCACGAAACCCAACATTGTCAGCAATCGGCAAGCGTTGGGTTTCACTTTGTTCAACCCAACCTACAAATTGAATGAGTTTTGAAATCTTTAACAAAAGTTTTTTGTTGCTGGATTTTTAATTACAAGTTTTTAATTAAATATGAATGAGCAATGCTGTGTCGTCTCGTTTCCAGGGACTGATTATTCTACCCTAACCCTGGAGAAGCACTCTAATCTTTCGGAGCATCTGACGGTACAAAATTCTCCGGTACTCTTTGGATGCCGTACCGGAATTTGTGGGACGTGTCTTGTAGTTGTAAAAGGTAATATTCCTCCTCCCAGTGAAGATGAAAAAGAGGTATTGGAAACTCTAGCGTCAGGAAATAATCAAGTGAGGTTAGCTTGTCAGTTGGATCTCAGCAGCGACATTGAAATTGCTGCTTTTGATAATGAAGAATGAAGCCAAAAAATCTTCTATTTCTTATTCTTAATTTTTAATTTATTGCGGAGGATTAGTGAAATTTGAAGATTTCTGGTATGTTGTGGCACTCAGCGAACATCTGAAGCCGAATACTGTGCTAGAACGCACGGTTTTGGGGGAATGGCTGGCAGTTTTTCGAGGAGACGACGGAAAGCCGGTGGCGTTGCGCGATCGCTGTATGCACAGAAACAGCCGTCTCTCTAAAGGAAAAGTCTGTCGGGGAACACTCCAGTGTCCTTACCACGGTTGGGTTTACGACAAAACTGGGAAGGTGGTGGCTGTCCCCGCCGAGGGAGAAGACTTTAAGGCGACTCATGCTCGTCGCACTAAGCATTATGACACTAGAGAGCAGGATGGCTACGTGTATGTGAGGCTGGCGGAAAAGCCGAGTGAGGAGTTTGAGCCTTTTAAAATGCCTTACTACGGAAAGCCTGGATGGGAGACGGTGCGAGTCATCAACCGTTTCCGGAACAACGTTACCAACTGTGCGGAAAACTTTATTGACATTCCTCACACCGCCTCGGTTCATCCTGGGGTATTCCGCACTTCTCGCAAGCAAAAGCTGGAAATGACGGTTGAGAGGCGAAATGGCTCAGTTTTCGCAGAATACCGCAACGAAACGACAAACCTCGGCTGGTACACCTGCTTTCTGAATCGGAAAGGTTACGAGATCCGGCACACGGATAGCTTTCATATGCCCAACGTTACCAGCGTGGAATACGATATGGCAACCAAAAGAAGGCTTTTTATTACTAGCCAATCGATTCCGGAAGCGGAGGACTCTACTCTCGTTTATACCGACGTAACTTTTAACTACGGCATTTGGAACAAGATGGCGCGTCCGTTTGTTCGCTGGACTGCCCAATATATTATCCACCAGGATGTGGAGGCGCTTGGTATCCAACAGGAGGTAATTGAAAAGTACGGTACCCAGTTTGCCAATACACCAGCTGACACAATCCACGTCCTGGTTGAATCTATTCGGAGCAAGATTGAAGCAGGAGAAGATCCTAGAACTCTCTGCGATCAGTCTGTTCAAGTAACCTTCTGGGTTTAATTCGATTTTGGATTTTGGTTTTAAATGACCTAACCCCCTAACCCCCTTCCCTGCGAGGGAAGGGGGAGAAGTCAAAATCTAGGTGGCGAATAACCGATCGCACTAAGGATTTTGGATTTTGGATTGGGAACTATTAGAAAGTAAGTGACTTTCTTCGGAAATCATATCAAATTCGGTTGATGACACCCAATTACAGAAGAACCTCTCCCCGCCTTCCTTCCCCCCTCTCCGTTAACGGAGAGGGGTTGGGGGTGAGGTTCTAAATGATGACGATTCAAACGAATTCAATATCAGGCAACATTCCCTAAATTGAGCTATTAGCGATGGGAGTATTCTTCACTTTTGCGATCTTAATGACACTGACTGTGGCAAATGACCGCAGTTTTGCTGCTTTGCAAACGAGAACCTACGAGGACTGGATTTTAGATGCTGTTGGTCTATTTTTTCAGGGTGTTCTCATCCCGATTCTTCAGCTCACAGTGGTCTACCAACTTTGCCACTATCTTTTACCAAGCGATCGCGCCTTGCTTGTGCCTCCAGTTGTGGCATTCTTTCTGAGCTTCGTGTTTGTGGATTACATCTACTACTGGAACCATCGCCTGCTACATAGTCGGTGGCTCTGGCGTCTCCACGTAGTTCATCATACCAGCACGGAAATGAATGTCTTGTCTACTTCCAGAAATACTCTGTGGACGAGTTTTTTGATTATTTACTTGTGGGTTCACGCTCTATTTATTTATCTGCTGCAAGATCCCACTTGGTACATCGCCGGTGTTAGTCTTAGCTCAGCTCTAGACTTGTGGCGTCACAGCACCATAACTCCGATACCAAACTCCTGGCTGTATCGCTGGCTATCGACTTTGCTGATAGTACCCCAAGATCATGCTTGGCACCATGCGAGCAGCTCAGTTTGCGGTAACTACGGAGCGAATTTTAAGCTTTGGGATCGGATGCACGGAACGTATTACAAAAGCGATCGCTTCCCTGATTCTTTGGGTGTCAAAATCAACCTCACCTTAACTCAAAAGCTAGTATGGCCTTGGAAGAATTAAAAATTAAAAATGAAGAACCCAATTTTTTAATTTTGCATTTTTAATTTGACTATGACTTTCTTCAGCATAATCCTCTCTTGTTTTCCCGCCTTAGTTATCCTGATAGCGATCGCGTCCTTCCTCTGGATATGCGTTTCACCAGGAATCTTTAGCATCTCGGCTTTTTTCCTTTCTCTGTACGGGTTTCCCCTCTTGGTGTATCGCATCCACGAGCGTTTTTACCCAGTCGAGGAAGGTATCAGCTATCTAGGCAGCAAAGAGTATTCACCCTGGTGGGGAAGTTACCAAATCCAAGTTATTTACATTGCGTTTCCAGCGCTAGAAACGTTGTTACGCCTGATTCCCGGTGCTTTTTCCTTATGGCTGAGACTGTGGGGAGCCAAGGTTGGTAAAGGCGTCTACTGGACACCGCAGTTAGAAATTGCCGATCGCGGATTAATCGAGATAGGCGATCGCGCAGTTTTCGGTCACGGGATTGGCATCTACTCCCACATTATCAAACCCAGAAAACACGACTTGATGCTGTATGTCAAGAAGGTGAAAATTGGCAGCAACGTCTTCCTAGGAGCCTGGAACCACATTGGCCCCGGAGTTGTAGTTGAGGAAGGAACCTACGTTCCTGTTGCTACACACATTTATCCCAACAAAAAATTCAAGTAATATCCAACCGAAGAAAACTAACACCCCGCCTCCGGCTCCTCTGTTTACTTCCGGCTCCCCTCTCCGCTTTTCGGAGAGGGGTTGGGGGTGAGGTTCCAAATGATCATCCAAACAGATTTGATATAATGCGCCCTTTTGTCAAGCTTTTCGGACAACTTCTTTCTCCTTACGCCAATCGCTTCTTTCAAGCACTAGAAAATCCCCAAAGAACGCAGCAATCTGTTCAGGAGGAAATTGTATGCCACCTTGCTAAAAGCGAGTATGGCAAATTTTTGGGCATACACTCGGTTGCAGATTGGCATCGCATTCCGATTGTCAACTACGACAACCTTAAAGAGTGGATCGACAGGCAGAAGACAACCCAGCAGCCAATCCTGACGCCAGAATCTATTCTCTTTTACGAGAAGACTTCCGGAAGTAGCGGAGTAGCAAAGTTGATTCCTTACACGAAATCTCTTCGAGCTACCTTTAACCAGATGTTCTGTGTTTGGGCGCATGACCTGATTCAGCATGGCCCAGGGTTTTCTACTGGTAAGATATACTTCTGCATCTCTCCCCGGCTTGATGCTGCAAGTACAAATAGCATTCCAGCCGGATTGGAGGATGATTCGGAGTATCTGGACGAATGGTTAATGTTATTTCTTCGTCCCTTTCTGGTTTCTCCTCCGGGATTGAATCGCCTTCGCAATGCAGAGGAATTCAAAGATAAACTTTCCCAAGCGCTTTTACTCGAAGAAAATCTGGAAGTTATCTCAATTTGGAGTCCGAGTTTCCTCCGCGTACAACTCGACTACATCCAGACGCATCGGGTGCGATTGTGGAAAGAACTCAAAAACAAAATGTCAGCTAAACGTTCTAAACTTCTCTTAGAGCCAGAGATTCCGTGGACGCTGCTTTGGCAAGAATTGAAGCTAATTTCTTGCTGGGATAGTGCTAATGCGGCGGATGGTGCAGGGTTTTTGCGATCGCTCTTTCCCGGTGTCATGGTGCAGGGAAAAGGACTTCTCGCTACCGAAGCACCGATGACAATTCCCCTGATCGAGGCACAGGGATGCGTCCCGATGCTCGATGAGGTGTTCTTTGAGTTGGAGGATGGAGACGGGAAAATTCACCGACTCCACGAGATTGTGGCGGGGATTGACTACGAGATAATTATTTCTCAGAAAGGGGGATTGTACCGCTACCGAATTGGCGATCGCGTGCGCGTCAGCCACTTTTATAAAGGAACGCCATGTCTGGAATTTTTGGGAAGAAATCAGGCGACAAGCGATCTGGTGGGTGAGAAGCTGCATTCTGAGTTCGTGCGCTCTGTCATTGAGGATTTGGCGCTAGAAGGAACGTTTTTCAAAAGTTTGGTGCCTTCCAGAAAGCCAGTGGATCGTTATATCCTTTTGCTCGATACAGCCAAGGAGTCACCTGATGCGATCGCGCAACGATTAGATGATGCTTTGATGCGATCGCACCACTATCGCCAAGCTCGACTCTTAGGACAGTTGTCTCCGGCGCGGGTGTTGGTGTCAAGACAAATCCCGGAAATTCTCACCCTATACGGGATGAGAGCTGGCAAGAAATGGGGAGACTTAAAACATCCCCTGTTAGCGATCGCACCCCTTGAGGAAGAATTGCTCGCCGAGCTAGAAAAAGTCTCTTAGAACAGTTGTTTTCGCTGACTTATTATCGGTTCCGAAGCGCTAACAATTTCACCAGAACTGACATCTTCTCTAAATATTTTGAGTCAGTAGTTCCATACAAACAGGACTTACGCAAAGCTTATACATATAGCGTTTTGTAGGGGCAATCCCCCTGTGGTTGCCCTCAGATGTGGTGATGTGCGGCGAGTCCATACAAAGAGAGGAAAAACCGAGTACTTATACATGCGCTACGCGATCGCGCCCCTCTCTTTTGGCTGCATAAAGTGCTGCATCAGCCGCATTAATCAGATGTTGCGGCGACAATTTTAAATTGGGTACACTACCAGCTACGCCTAAACTGACAGTTACATAGCCGCACACATTAGACTGGCTGTGGGGAATCGCCAAGTTACTGATTGCCTGTCGAATCGCCTCCGCTACGAAAACAGCTCCTTGGATATCAGTATTGGGCAGAATTACGGCAAATTCCTCCCCACCATATCGCGCGACTAAATCTGCTGGACGCCGGACAACACTTTTAATCGCACTAGCCACCTGGCGCAAACAATCATCCCCTGCCAGATGACCGTAAGCATCGTTGTAGCGTTTGAAAAAATCTACATCTAACAAAATCAAAGACAGCGGCGCTTGTTCGCGTTTTAGGCGCTTCCAATTAGTATTCAGACACTCATCAAATCGGCGACGATTCGCAATCTGAGTTAAGCCGTCTAGGTTAGCGAGTTGCCGGAGTTCCCGATTGGCAGACTGCACATATTGGTAGAGTTGGGATTGATGAATCGCGATCGCCACCTGATTTGCCAACTGATGCAATAAATTCACTTCAAATGCCTGCCACTCACGAGGAGCAGCACACTGGTGAGCAATCAGTAACCCCCACAGACGATCTTCTTTCAAAACCGGCATTGCTACAGCAGCTTTGACCTGATAGCGTTGTAAAAACTCAATCGCATCGGCTGTAAAATTAAACTTTTCAATGTCGTACAAAACTATCGGTAATCCCTGAGAAAAAGCGCTAAAACATTCTTGCATCCAAAATGGATTCGCAGTTTGTCCTAACATTTGAGGGTAGTTTTTACCGACTGATTCTGCCACGAAGGTGCCGTTACCGTTAGCTCCGAACTGGTAGATAGCCACCCGATCCGAAAGCAAACAGTGTCGAATGTTGTTGACTGTTACATCCAGAATCTCGTCTAAATTCAGCGATTGGCGAATTTGTTGAGTAACTTCGGCAATTAGCCGTTCCTGTGCTGCCTGTTGTCGCAGCACTTCCTCTGTTTTTTTGCGCTGAATCATCGACCCTAATTGGGTAGCGACTGCATTAACGAGTTGGAGCGATCGCTCATCCGGTTTCATTTCCTGTTTATGGAAAAATATCAAAACTGCCAGCACTTGATGGTCGAATGTAATCGGAATTCCTAAGATCCCTTTAAGTCCCATTTGTGCGGCAATTTGAGCGCGAACAACAACGGTCGAGTTCTCCTGCGTCATGTCTGCAATCCATTCCACTTGTTGGGACACCCAAACTCGTCCCGCCAATCCCTCCCCCAGAGCAAAGCGAAACGCCTCACTCTGGCGTCGAAATTTATCAAAACGGACGTCCCCGTACCAACATCGACGATATTCAAGTAAAGTCCCCTCCGAGGAAGGCATCCACGCTTCACCCAGCTCCCAACCGAGGTTTTGACAAATATTGCTCAAAATCACTTCTAATGCTTCTTCTACATCAGCAGCAGAACTAATTGCTTGAGTCGTAGTCAGTAAGAGTTGTAACTGTGTATTCTGAGTTTGCAGCTGCAACTGAAACCGACGCAGCCGCAATTGATGTTCAATTCGCACCAAAACCTCAAGTGGCTCAATCGGTTTTGTGATGAAATCTACTCCCCCTACTGTAAAAGCATTCACCTTATCAAAGGCTGCATCCAAAGCACTGATGAAAATAACCGGGATGCTACAGGTTTGGTCTGAGGCTTTCAATTGTCGGCAAACTTCATACCCATCCATGTCCGGCATTTTGATATCAAGCAAAATCAAATCGGCAGGGCTTGCCTGAACCGATTGCAGCGCTAGCTTACCACTCAGTGCAACACGCACTTTATATCCATGAGTTGACAAAATTTGAGTTAACAAACTAACATTTGCTGGTGTATCGTCAACTACCAGTATTTTTTCTTTTAATGTCAAATCTTGACGCCGATGCATAAAGTGGTTTTATAGTTATTTTTGACCGAGAAGAAGATAAGTCATCATCTCCCCCTTACCTTTTATTAAAATAGTCCCTCGTTCTTGGAAAAGAAACCGTTCCTTTAAACGTTCGTAAACGGCAGCCGTTACCTGAGTCTGACCAGGAATCCCACTTGACTCCATCCGGGAAGCCACATTCACTGTATCTCCCCATAAGTCATAGCTAAATTTGGTTAAACCAATTACTCCAGCGACTACAGGCCCAATATTAATCCCTATACGGAGACGGAAGCTTTCATTAATTTCCGTATTGAATCTAGCTATAAAATTTTGCATATCCAGTCCCATTTGGGCAATTGATGAGGCATGATCCGATCTCGGTATTGGTAGTCCTCCTACTACCATATAGGCATCCCCAATTGTTTTTATTTTTTCTAGACCATGTTGTTTAGACAACTGGTCAAATTCACTAAAAATTTGATTGAGAATTTCTACAAGTTCAGTTGGAGTCTTTCTGGATGCAAAATTAGTAAATCCTACTAAATCAGCAAATAAAACACTAACATCAGAAAAACTATCGGCAATAACTTGCTGATTTTTTTGTAAGCGCTCAGCAATTGGTTTAGGCAATATATTTAATAAGAGTTCTTCGGTTTGTTTTTGAGCGAGTTTTTGCGCTGTAATATCAGAAACAGTTCCTTCGTAGTAGAGAATTTTTCCCTTAGAATCGCGGACTGCACGCGCGTTTTCAGAAATACAAATAATTGTCCCATCCTTGCGGAAAACTTGAGACTCAAATCCAATTACAGCATGATTAGATTCCATTTCCTCTATAAATTCGCGCCGTCGATTCGAGTTAACATAAAGTTGGCGTTCAATATTTTGAATACTGGTTATCAATTCTTCTGGAGATTCATAACCATAAATCTTCGTTAGTGCTAAATTGGCGCTCAAATAACGCCCAGAAGGTGTAGTTTGATAAATTCCTTCTACTGCATTTTCAACAATACTGTGGTAACGTTCTTGAGTAATTCTGAGGATTTCTTCAGTTTGCTTGTGATGAATCAAAGGACCTAATTGGGTAGCCACTGCGGTTACTAAATTAATTGTATGTAAATTCATAGGAACTGAAGTCTTTTTATAAAAAACTAGAATCGCTAATACTCGTTCGTTTAATATAATTGGAACTCCAAAAGCAGAGACTAAACCAGCAGTTACTATTTGCTCGTGTAGAATTAAGGAATCTTTTACTTGTAGAATATCTTGTTCCCATTCTGGCTTTTTAGAAACAAATATTTTACCGGGCAACCCAAGATTAGGAGCCAAGGTAACTGTTATACTTTTATTTTTAAAATCTAAAAAACTAGCGTGGCTAGAAGACCAATTTTGACTGCATTCTAAGATATTATTATCTTCAGTGGGCAACCAAGCTTCGCCATAATCCCATTGAATTGTCATGCCAACTAAGTGCAATACAGCTTTTAACACAGAATGAACGTCATTTTTGCGACTAATTGCTTGAGTTGTTGCTAATAAAAGACGGAGTTCAACTTCTGCTTGTCGCCGTGATTCTAGGTGTTTTTGCAGTAATTTATTTTGCTCTGTTAGTTGCAGTTTTAGTTCGCGAATGCGTAGCTGATTCTCAATTCGTGCTAAAACTTCTAAAGATTCAAAAGGTTTTGTGATATAGTCAACTCCACCAACTGTAAAAGCGTTTATTTTGTTAATCGTTTCATCTAAAGCACTAATAAAAATAACCGGGATCTCGCGAGTATTCTCTGAAGCTTTTAGATATTTGCAAACTTCATATCCATTCATTTCTGGCATATTAACATCGAGCAACATCAAGTCAGGAGGATTTGAATTGCAAGAGCTGATTGCGAGTTTACCGCTGAGCGCAACCCGCACTTTATACCCATGTTGAGATAACATTTGAAAGAGCAGTTTTAAATTTGCAGGATTATCATCAACTACCAATATATTAGTTTTAGATATAGGCGCTTCCATTGGGATTATCAGCCATTTACAGATTGAATTAAGGTCAATAATTGCTCAAACTCGTATTGATTAGCCAATGCCATTAGAGCTTTTGACAATATTTCATTTTGTGGATGCACTTGCTCAATTAGTGTAGTGATTATTTCTAAATCACCCTCAACAAGAGCCTGAGCTAAATTTTCTAACCAATCCTTAGGTAAATCAGCAAGATCGGCGGTATTTAAGGATAGCGGTTCCGGTAATTTTTTTTCAGATGCAGCAGTAATTTCCTCATAAGTAAAGGAGACACCTAAATGTCTCTGGACAGCATTAAAAATATCTTCTTCTCGGAAAGGCTTGCGGATAAAGTCATCACAGCCAGCTTCAATAACAGCTGCTTTATCTTCATTTAAGGAGCTGGCGGTCAGAGCAATAATCGCGGTACGAGAATTTGGTAATCTCTTCTGAAATGAAGGTTTCTGATGCTCCAGCTTTCTAATCTGTTTAGTGGCTTCATAGCCGTCCATTATCGGCATTCGTATATCCATCCAAACTAAATGAGGTGAACTACGTTCCCAGATGTCTAATGCCTCTTTCCCATTAGAAGCTTCGTGTAATTCAAAGCCAAGGGGCTGGAGGAGTTTGAGCAGCAATTGGCGATTAAAATCGCTATCATCTGCGATAAGCATTTGATAGCGAGGTTGCTGGGGAGCGAGTGCAATGATCCGGCGGTTTTGGAGCGGGATTGCAATCTCGCTTGCAGTTATAATACTCGCTTGAATGTCAAATTTGAATGTTGTACCTTGTGGAAATAACGTGCTTGTGTTGTCATTAAATTCCCTAATAGGAGTTCCGGGGGTGAAAGCTTTGCCGCCACTGATGAGGGTCATTTCACCTCCCATTAAATGGACAAATTGACGGCTAATTGTCAATCCTAAGCCAGTTCCTTCTTGCACTTGTTGACCGGCTGCTGTTTGCACGAAAGGTTTGAATACCTTGTCGAGTTCGTCGGTAGCAATACCGGCTCCCGTATCTGAAACTTCAAAGATAATTGAGGAAAGGGGAGAAATAGAAGGGGATTCGGAATTTGTTATCCCCTGTTTCACTTTAACTAATACCGTTCCGGAAGCGGTAAATTTAACGGCGTTACCCAGCAGGTTAATTAGCACTTGACGCAACTTGACTTCATCAGTGCGGAGGTATTGGGGAACATTGGTAGCACAGTCAAATTTTAGGTTTAAGCCCTTTTCTTTAGCTTTCAAAGAAAACATCGCTTCGACATCATTTAGCAAGCTGTAGAGGTCGAAGTTATTTTCATTGAGCGTCATGCGTCCAGCTTCAATTTTGGAGAGATCGAGGACTTGGTTAATCAGTGTAAGCAGGTGTTCTCCACTGCGACGAATGATACTGAGATTTTCTTGCTGTTCTGTTGAAAGATTAGGGGCACGACTCATGAGGTGGGAAAAGCCTAAGATGGCGTTGAGGGGGGTTCGGAGTTCGTGACTCATGTTGGCGAGAAAGATGCTTTTGGCGCGGTTAGCAGCCTCAGCGGCTTCTTTGGCTCGTTCAAGTTCAGCTTCTACTATTTTACGAGTGGTAATATCGACTCCGATTCCCAAAACGCAGACTTGAACGCTTGCAGGTGGATGCAGAGGAATTTTTTGCCATTGAAACCATTTATCCTGGTTACTTGCGCCTGTCACTTTTTCTTCGGGAACAAATAAGGGTTGACCCGTTTCAATGATAGAGCGGGTTTCTTCGAGGAAATGCTCAACATCCTCTAAGAATGGATGAAAGTCTACATCCCGTTTACCCACCAGTTCTTCTACAGTCGTGTTGTAGAGCTTGGCAGCAGCTTTGTTAAGTAGCACAAACCGTCCTTCCCAGTCTTTCACAAAAATACTGTTGGGGTCATTATCAATTACCTTTCGCAGGAACTCTTGTTGCTGTCGGAGAGCTTCTTCAGCAATTTTGCGATCGCTAATATCCAAAAGTACCCCCCGCCAAATTATGCTGCCAGCAGCTTGGGATTCCGGACGAGAGCTGGCTGCCAGCCAACGAGTGCTACCATCTGGGTGGAGATAGCGCCACTCATAATAGAAAGGCGTTAAATTGTTGAGGCTGAGTTTTAGAGCGGCGTTGTAACCAGGGAGGTCTTCTGAGTAGTATCGATCTAGGAGGACTGAGAAATTCCCCATCGCCTCTTGAGCGGAAATACCTAAAAGTTCGCCACACCCTTCGCTGATGTAGTCTAGAAAATGTCTGCCCTCGGCATAGTAAATGTAGGTGAAAACCGCGCCGGGAAGGTTATCGGCAAGACCCCGCAAGCGAGCTTCGTTCTCCCGTAAAGCTTCTTCTATGCGTTTGCGATCGCTAATATCGATGGCATGACCGACGACTCGAAGTGCTTGTCCGTCTGCATCTCGCACAACCACCCCATAATCCAACACATGAGTGTAGCGATCTTCTCGGTGACGGAACCGATATTCAAACATATAATCATTTTGACTAGCGATCGCCTCGGAAAACGTTAGCGAAACCTGCGGCAAATCCTCCGGATGGACGCGCTCAACCCACCACTTACCCGTTAGTCCAGCTTCTTCGGGACGGTATCCGCTCGTTTCATAGAGTCCCTGCGTCCGCAGAACCATATCCTGCTTCAGATCCCAGTCGTAAACATATCCTTTAATTGCCGATGCCGCTAGCAGAAAACGTTCGTTGCTCTCTTTGAGCGCTTGCTCTGCACGTTTGCGCTCGGTGATGTCAATCGCCACACCTCCTACAAGGCGTTCTCCAGAGAGGTTCGCCAGCGGAAACTTGTACACCAGAAAATCCCCGATTGTGCCGTCCTGTCTGGGAGCTTGTTCGATCGCCTCTACTGACTGATTCGTTTGGATGACTTTCCGAATGTTTTGCAGATACTGTTGCGCGAATTCATCAGCATAAAGCTGTGTTACAGTTTTGCCAACTACATAGCCTTCTGGGATTTGGAACATCTGGGAGTAGGTTTTGCTGAAGAAAACAATTCGCCCATTTTCATCCGTGATCCAAGAAGCCGCTGGGCTGTTATCCATGAACCCATGAAAACGGGCTTCGCTTTCTTTTAAGGCGAGTTCTGCCTGTTTGCGAGCCGTAATATTCGCGAATGAAGATACCACTGCATACGGCAGAGATTCGCCAGCCCGAAATAGAGGTTGGGCGTTAATAGAAATCCAGGTTAAGCTACCATCTGGCTTGTAAACTCCCATCACTACATCAGAGCAAGGTTCACCAGTTCGTAGCGTCACCATTGCCGGATGCTCCTCCCCTGGAAAGGGCGAACCATCTTCACGAATGGCTTGCCAGATGGGATCGATAGAAGATCGCCCCATTATTTGCTTGCGGGACAAGCCGAGAATTCGTTTAGCACTAGCGTTACAGGTGCGGATAACGCCGCTCCTATCTTGCAAAACAATGCCCTCTGCCATCGTTGTCACGACTGAACGATAGCGTTCTTCGCTTTCTTGTAAGGCAACTTCTGCAAGCTTGCGTTCTGTGACATCCCGCACGATACAAACCACTTCATCAGCACCGCTTTTCACAATGCGTGCCTCGTAGTTGTGAATGCCATCGGGTTTTTCCAAGTCGTGTTCGTAGGTTTGTCGCTCTCCGGTTTCAACTGCTACCCGAAAACGCTCCAGCAGGTCATTTTTAACCTGTTCGGACATCGGTAAATCCCGTAAGTTTCTGCCAATTAAAGCTTCAGGCGGCATCAGCAAGGCTTCTTCGCCTGTTTTTACGTCTAAATAAGTGCCGTCTATTCGGTGCCGGAACATTGCATCGGGAATCGCGCTCAAAAGCGCCTGCATTCGTTCGTCATTCTGATGCAAGGCTGCTTCTACCTGCTTGCGTTCGGCAATCTCCTGCTCTAGCTGGGCATTGGTTTGGGCTAGTTTAGCAGTGCGCTCTTGTACTTGGCTTTCTAAAGTACGGTTGTAGTCGGCTAGCAGATGTTCTGCTTGCTTGCGCGAGGTGATGTCAACCAGCAAGCCATCCCAAATAATATCGCCGTTGGCTTGCTTTTCTGGGCGGGAAGTGGCTTGCACCCATTTCAAGTGACCGGAAGGCGAGGTAATGCGACCTTCCCAGTACCAAGGCTGCAAGTCTCTAGCAGAAACCAGGATGGTTTCATTTAGCAAAGGCAGGTCATCGGGATGCACCGCGTCCCAAGCAATTTGAGGATTTTGGACGATCGCTTCTGGTTCATATCCATAGATTTCACGAGCGCCAGAACTCATGTAGGTAAACTCAAGGCTGCCGTCTGGATGAAGTATGTATCGATAAATGACACCCGGTACATTTTCCGCGAGATGGCGAAACTTCGCTTCACTTTCCCGCAGCGCGGATAAGGCTTGTTTGCGCTCCAAGTTGGCTATGTGCTGGTATTCCAGACTGCGATAAGCGATAAGCGCAATGGCAGAGCCAGTCATGGCGATTAGCGGGGAAACGACAGGTAGCCACCAGCTTGCTAAAAAAGCTAGGTAACTGCCACCCGTGAGAATTCCCCCGATTAGGCAAATGCTAACCCCATAGACGATCCATCTGGCAGCAAGATTATTTCTGAAGGGGTTGAAGCTAAGTAACGTCCAACTCACTCCACCGCCAATCAAACACCAAACCAAAATCCATAAGGCTTCTTTTGGTTCAGACCAAACATGGATGAAAGGACGACCATCTAAAGCAGCACTCAAAATTTGACTGGTTAAATTGGCATGAATGACTACGCCCGGTAATCGTTTGGGAGTTGCAAAGAGACTACTACTATAAGGGGTGAAGGAAAGGTCATTGAAGCTAGAGCCGATTGCGCCGATTAAGACAATGCGATCGCGTAAAATATTCGGCGGGATGCGGTTCTCTAGAACATCCGTCAGCGATACGGTGGAGAAATTTTCTAACATCCCCCGGTAGTTCAACAAAATCTGGTAGCCACCAGAATTGGCACGAACGTAACCGCCTTCATTTCCCGTAAATGGGGCAAATACAGCTTTACCTAATCGCAATTTATTGGCACCAACGCTCTTGAGGACAATCCCTTCTTTTTCCAGATACATTAAAGCCAGCTTTGCGCCTAAGCTCAGGTGGGTTTTACCATCGGATGTTCTGACAGACAGCAACCCTCGACGTACTTTGCCATCTGCATCTAACACCAAATCGGCGAGTCCCACTTGGTTCAGACGATTCAACGTTGGGGGTGGTGCAACCGGATTTCCTACCGCTTTTTCGACACCCACTAGGTTAGGCGTAGATTCAAATACTTTAACCAGTGCTTGATGACTGGGGGGGACTGGCAAATCTCGGTAAATATCCAAGCCAATGGCTCTGGGTTGCTGAATTTTTAGTTTCGCGATCGCTTCAGCTAACACAGCATCAGAAATAGGCCATCGTCCTACTTTTCCGATATCTGATTCATCAATAGTAATAATTACAATACGCGGATCGATTGGTTCGGGAGGTCGCCAGCGAAAAAATTGATCCAATATAGCCCAGTCAAATATTTGCAGTAAGCCTAAAGAACTTGTAGCAATGACTGTGCAAGCCACAATAGGAACTGTAATCAGTAGCCCGCGCCATTGCCAAATTTGCTTTTTAAGTTTTTGTACCATTAATTTTTAGTATCAAAAATAAGGTGAAGGGGGAAAGGGAAAAGGGGAAAGGCTTCTTTGCCCCTTCCCCTTTACCCGTTACCCTAGTTTAAAAGTGGCTTTGTTGGGTTTCGCTTACACTCTATCCAACCTACGATTTTTATTCATGTTTCAGGAGTTTTGGATAGTCTTTCAGCTTAAATCCTCAAAACTTTCAATTTTCATCTCCATTCCTTTACCCGTTACCCTAGTTTAAAAGTGGCTTTGTTGGGTTTCGCTTACACTCTACCCAACCTACGATTTTTATTCATGTTTCAGGAGTTTTGGATAGTCTTTCAGGTTAAATCCTCAAAACTTTCAATTTTCATCTCCATTCCTTTACCCTAGTTTAAAAGTGGCTTGGTTGCGATCGCTTGTAGCCCAACCGAGTTTAACAATTCCTGCCACGTTGAAGCCAAGGTTGCTTCACTCGGCTCTAAGCGTCTAGCTTCAGCTAAGCTAGCTACGGTATCGTACCAAAGCCCATTTTTTCCATACACAGCAGCACGCTCTAGTAGAGGTTGATTCTGGATCTGGCTCATTAGCTCGGAGGTGAGTCTAACTCGTCGAATTTCTCCTTGTACGCCTGGGATACCAGGTCTGAGTCCTTGTTCGCCAACGATGATAAAAGTCCACCGATAGTTCTTGTCAATTTCTAGAGGTGGCGCATTATCCGGGAGTTTGAAACTAAGAATGCCTTCTTGACTAGAAATCGGGATTTTTGCTTGGTAATGAAAATTATTATTTTCGTCTATTAATCCAAAAAATATTTCCTTAGCAGAAGTTGGAGGTACATAAACCAAGAATGTTGGATGCTCTGCTATTGTTAACCTGGTTGTAGTTGCTGGCACCAGCGGAGTAACACATCCACCGATAGCGATTACCGCTTGAGAACATTCATCGCCACGAGATGCACCTCCTGCCGTGTCATCTGGTTGTCCACTTCCTGGAGGCTCAAAAGTTACGCGAACTATCGAAGTACCGGGTAGAGTTTGAGATTGGTTAACCGGCTCAGATTGGGCGCTCACTTTGGTTAAAAAGCTAGGAACAATAATGAGTCCTAGTGATAGAAAAAATGCAACTAGCGTTAGAGCGCTAAAATATTTTTGCTGTGTCATTTTCTTACATCCTAAAAAAAGGATTTTACTGAGTTTATACTTAATTATTACTGGATAAGACGTAGATTTCTTCCGTGAAAATACTTACTTGTTGTAAAAAGCTCCTCCGAGAACAGTAATCATGTTTATGGACTTTTATAATTTCTATGCTATTTGGCTATTTACAACCCAAAATTTCCGTAGTTTCACACAGATATGAACTCTTGAGACATTTGGGTAACTCTCTGTTGGCTTTATGGGAGCGAAAGTTCCACAGAGTGCCAAGTCACTAGACCGAAAACTTCTGCCTATTCAAAGCCAACTTCCTACTAGAATGAATGATGCCCAGTAAAAAGGATGAGCATATTTTGGCTGTTTGAGCAGAGCTATCTGTGCCTGACGAAGAGCTTTAACTTTGCTTTCTCCTTGTAATAGTTGCTGGTAAAATTCGCCCATAAGCTTAGCAGTGGATTCATCTTGTACTGACCAGAGAGTTGCTAAAGTACTGCGTGCGCCAGACCGCACGGCTACTCCTGCTAATCCTAATACCGCTCGCTTATCGCCAGTTGCAGTTTGGCAAGCACTCAGAACTAATAGTTCAATCGGATTAAAAGTACCCGGCTCTCTAGAACGTAATAAGTTCTCAAAATCTTTGACATTTATTCTGCCATTCCACGTCAGAATAAATGTAGAATCTGAGCTAGAACTAAACTGACCGTGAGTAGCTAAATGAACAATAGAAAAAGAATTTGTATTCAGATGTTTCTGTAAGTTAGTTTCGGTGAAATTCTGATTTAGAAATACTTTAGACGGAACTTCGGATGCGATTTGACTAACTTCAGATACTACTCCTGGCAATGCTGAAAAACCTTGGCGAGCTTCGGTAATTCCGCCTGCTAAAATTTTGGTTCGCTTTTGGGCAAGTAACTGACTTAACGGCGCATTTCCCACTCGTGATGCAACTATCTGTAAACCCGGAGCCACTACAATATTGTACTTTTCAATGAGATATTGTTTGCCATCGTACAGCGCTGCCATTGGTAAATTTCGCAACGAACCGTCTAGCACAAATACTAAAGTGGCGATATTACTTTTGGTTAACTCTGTTTCAGCAGGTTGGATTAACCAGCTATAAACTTGTTGAGACAGGCGCAAACGAACTTCACTTGAAAAAAATAAATTAAGAGATTCTAATAACTGCTCCAGCGTTTTTTCTATATCATTTTGCAGCAACTTAGTCGTGTAATGGCTGAGAGGTTTTCCGGGTAAAGATAAGATTACCTCTAAACGATTTGACAAAATAATGGGGTAGATGACTGCTGCTTGAGGATCGAGTTGATCAATTTGCTGGGGTTTAACATCTAAACAAGCTTCTCGAAAAAAGTTATCTAATTCTGCTAAATGTAGCGCTTCAATGACTTCACGAGCTTGTTTGATATTTGTTTGACTGGGATTAGATTCTAACAGTAACTCCACTAACTCACGGTAAATGGGTTCGACGTTTTCGCGGAAGGAAAGTTGAACGTCAGGATTAAGGGCTATCAAGTCACTGCGGAGGGATTGTAAGGTATTAACGGCTTTGGTGTAAGCAGCGATCGCATTCGGAATATCGCCTTGCTGTTTGAGAAGTTTGCCGAGTTGCCCTTGCCAACGAGCAATAATACTAAAAGCATTAATTTCTTGCGCGATCGCTAGTGCTTGTCTCGTCAGAGCCTCGGCTGGTTCCCACTGCTGCGTTTGTTCGTACAGGTATCCGAGTTGACCCAGCGCGTAAGATTCAGCACGCGAGTCTTTAAGCATTCTCGCTTGTTCGACAGCTTTTGCTAATATCTGGGCAATTTCTTGAGAATTGACCATCTGCGATCGCTCTTCCCGATCTCCCAATTTTATGAGAGTTCTAGCCAAGTTGACTCGACTGTAGACAGCGGCGCGACTGGGTAATATACTCTCTAATTGAGACTGGATTTGGGGTAATAATGCTTGGGCTGCGGCTGGTTGTTCAGTTTCTACTAGAAGGCTTAATCGGTTCAGTTGGGCTTCTATAACTAAAGAATTGGGAGAATTCTCTACTATCTTTTGGTAGATTTCCAGCGCTTCTTTCGGTTTTTGTAAAGTTCTAAGAGTATTTCCCAAACTAAATAAACTGGCATTAGTTTCTAAGGGCAAGTTTAGCCTTTGGGCGAGCGACAAACTTTGTTCTAAAATCTCCTGGGACTGAGTTAAATCTCCCACTACTTGCAAGGTAACTCCCAGACTTCGCAATCCCGATACTTTAAGCGAGGAATCTGGCAAACTTTGCAACTGGGTATTTAATTGTTCTAAGTTTGTTTTAGCTTGTCGGTAGAGTCCCAATGCTTGCAAAGCTTGAGCTTGGTTTATCAAACTGCCCAATTTTCCAACGTCATCGCCTGCTGAACCGTAAGCTTTTTCAGCTTGTTTCCAGGTATCTAAAGCCGCTTCAGTTTGTCCCATTGCTAGCTGGAGACTGCCTTGAGTATTCAAAACTTGGGCAAGAGTGGCTGTATCGGGTTGGGTTTGCAATAAATTGAGACTTTGGGCGATCGCGCTTTTCGCTTGCTCCCATTGTCCCAATTCTTGATAAGCGTTCGACAAATAACTGAAAGCGATCGCAACTTGGAGCCGATCTCCCTGCGCCTCAAGGTTTTTAATCGCTTGTTGCCAGAACGCGATCGCTTCATCAAATCGTCCTGCTTCATAAAGGTTTCTACCTTGTTCTAGTACAAAGGCATCATTCTGAATTTTAGATTCTGAACGATCGTCAGAATCCGGAATATTTTTAACAATAGATACCAATTGAGAATCGGAATAAGAAAATTTAGGATTAGTCTGCGCTAGTGCTGGGAAAACTGTTGTCACCAAAAACAGTGTCAGCAAGCCTAGCCAGATGGTGTAATGAATACTTTTTTGGAGCAAACGAATTTTTAACATTAAACCTTTGGCAAAACTGAATAATTATTCCTATTTATCTGCGGCTAAAAATCAATATCCTTCTTTCCAGAAATCTCTAGCAATCTAAAATTAGTTTTTAGATTTAATGAACCGCCAAGAACGCTGCATAGCGCTAAGGAAGAGAAAGAAGAGAAACGGAATATTTTATGAATGATTGAAGATGGCTATATTACTGAGAAACGCTGCAATTAGCAATTTTATCAGAGGGAATTTGGGGCACACTATTGATAGATTTGGCGACCAGTTCTACCTCACCATTAGCATTTTTTACCCATCCAGTTGCCTCGACCATTAGAGTACGTGCGGAGGCAGTCTGGGAAACGGGGACGGGGATCGAGGCATTACCCATACGGGGACGCAAATCCCGCCAAACAGTACTTCCTAATAAAGTTTCATTGGGGTCTGCGGGCAAACCGCCGCGTCCGGTAACAACAAAACTATTACCCCTAGAAGCCGAACAACCTTGGGCAATTTGATCGCTGATGTCAGTCAAATTTTCTGGCAATGCGACTAAGCCAGTAGAAGGGTTAACATCGGCAGTATTGATTTGGACAATGCCGCTGAACTGAGTTCCCAGACTAGAGGTGGCGGTGATATCGCTGTTTGAAGTTTTAAAGATGCCGCTAGCATTAATTCTTACTTGACCCCCAAAGCCTTGCTGAGCATTGGCAGTAATGTCGCTATTTTCTAAAGCGACCAACGTTTTTGTATTAATAATGATGTTGCCGCCATTGGTACTCATATCATTATTGGCGATCGTCTGACCCGTATCAAACAAGATGATGTTGCTGGCATTAGTAGTAATCAGGCTGTTGTGCCGCAATCGCAAATCTTGGGATTCAATCGTAATATTTCCCTGTTCCGCCTGCCGCTGAGTCGCTCTAATAATCGAGTTATTATCTAGCTCAACTGTGGTAGCGCGAATATTAATGTTACCAGCATTACCTTTCCCAAAATTAGCAACATTAATTGTTGCCCGATCCCGAAAGATCAATCTGTCAGCAATTACGGTTACATTGCCAGCATTTCCCGTCAACGGCGGTGGAGAACTCGCAAGATTGCTTAAGCTAGTCCGGGCATAAAAACCGCTACCAATTCTCCCGGTTGCAGAAGTTCCTCGTATTTGTACCTGATTGGCTCGAACTATGATATTGCCACTTTGACCTGCGCCAAAGGTAGACACAGAGATCACAGCTCCATTTTCAAGGGATAGTTGTTTAGCATCAATAATCACATCACCGCCAACTCCAGTTGAGCCACCAGTAGGATTAGAAAAAATACCCGTCAGACGCGATCCATTCGCTGAAAGACCCCCCAGTTGCACATCCCTCGCTTGCACCTTTAAAGCACCAGAATTCCCAGAACTATTAGTTCCCATACCAATGGATGCTCCATTTCGCAGCAGCAACCGATCTGTTGTAATTGTTAAATCGCCGCCTTTTCCCTGACCATTCGTCTGCACAAAAAAGCCGCTACCGATTCTACCATCGGCTGTTCTCCCAATCAGTTCCACCGTATCCAAAGCATTGATGGTGGCGCTTCTCCCCGGTTGAGATCCTTGTGTGAGGGATACGATGAGCGAACCTTGTTCTAGTTTCAGATTTCGGCTTTGTATCTGAAACGAACCTCCCTGTGCGCCGCTGCTATCTACTGAAGCAGCACCAGACAAGTTGATATTGCCTAATTCTGCAAGTTTTTGCTCATTGTTGAAGCTGATTTGTTCGCTGCTGACTTGCATTGGCAATAAGCCACGAGTAACTGACCAAAGTGCGATCGCTCCCGATTCAGCCTTTAAATTACCGCCCTCTAAGGCGATTTCTCCCCCGACTAAAGCTAAAGTTTTACCAGCTTGCACCGCTAGACCATCGGTTGTCGTATTCGGCTCTAGTCCGCCTGTCTGTCCGAACCTGAAATTGTGACCCGACCCTTGGACGCGAATTACTCCCGCATTTGACCCATTGAATTGTAAACCAATCGGAAGATTTATCGTTAGCAATGGGGAAGCGCTGGGATTGGTAGCGCTGAACTCAGTTCCATTGCTAAATTGAATGCTGTTAGCAGTCGAGGCGAGGAACGAACCACCTATATTGAGTTTGGCATTTTGACCAAAAATAATGCCATTGGGATTGAGTAGAAATAAACTAGCTTTACCGTTAGCTCGAATCAATCCATCAATATGAGAAAGATTGCTACCTGTAATGCGATTGAAGATATTTTGAGTGTCTAGGGCGTTGTTGAAGAAAGCTTCAGTGTTTATAGGAATGGAAAATTCTGTAAAGCTGTGAAATAGATTGCCGCCTACTTGCGTGCCGCCCTCAATGCGGATGGCGTTGCCTTCTGGGATAGCAATGGTATTATTTGGCAGCGTAGCATCCGGAATAATTTGTGCTAAGGTGCGACTAGAATTACTTACCCATAAAAGGAAAATCGTACCAGTAACCCAGAGGAAGCGACCAGGCTGGCTCACAGTTTTTAAACTCAAAGATAACGCTTGTCTACAGTATACGTGATGTGCAATTTTCCCTAGGGAAAATCTCACCCTAGGCTTCTAGGGAAAAGTTGATTGTAATAGAAGAAGAGGTCGGACGGATGGTTCCTATGGAATAGTTTATCATTGCCGTGTTTTCCTGCCTAGATGACCTGTTGAAAAAAGTCATTTGTGGTCAAAGAGTGCAAGAACGGGGATTTCGATAGAGATGTTTAAGTTGTGTTAATTAAATGATAAATAGCTCCAGAGAATAAATTGTTTGAATCAGTAAACAATAAACTGATGGTTAGCTCGTGCATAAATGTGGATTTCGCAGCTGTTAGAAAATGCGCTAGGGAGTAGTCATACCAGCGCATTGCGATTGAAGATGCCCAAATGCGTCATGGATGTAAGAGCCGTCGCCTGGGAGTCGATGGTTACATAATTACTCGTAGAAGCTTGTCATCAGCCCCAAGGCACCGCTGCTAAGGTTAGAGTACCCGCTGGCGCTGACAATTGTCCTGTACTAACAGACTAGACTGTGCCGCCGAGTAACCTGGCTGAGTTGCTGTGAACGTGAAGTCGAGATCCTAGGGCAACTCTTACGAAGTCGGGGAGCTGAAGCGCTGGCATCTCACAACTAAAATAGGATTGCTATATGGATGAGTCTGTTAACGAGCGATCGCCACCGCTGACTTGCCCTAAGATATTCTCAATAGACGGATTAGAGAGATTGGCAATTTGGTTCTGGCTAAGACCGAATTAGCTGAAACTGTGGAAGAGATTCGCCTTATCGCCTGAAAGAGTACCGCCAGTAGAGATAGCTAATTTGATGCATGGATGATTTTGTATGCTTTAACATGAGGAAAAATTTATTTTTCAGCCATGAATCTTGTGCCCGAAATTCCAAGATTACTTAGACAATCGGTTATCCTAGTTTAACCTTAATGTCAACCAAACTTTAGTTTTCTCAACATTTAAATTCACCATGAGCGCTAATCTGAAAGAATTTTTAGAAGCCTGCGAAAATTTAGGAACACTGCGTCTGATTGTTACCAGCAGTGCTGCTGTTTTGGAAGTACGCGGCCCAATTAGAAAGCTGTTTTATGCAGAATTACCCAAAGGTAAGTACGCTAATATGCACGCCGATATATTCGAGTTTCACCTAAATATGGATGCTATCAAGCAGGTAAAATTTGAAACAGGCGAATCAAAACGGGGTAACTTTACTACCTATGCAATTCGCTTCCTGGATGACAAAAATGAACCAGCATTGAGCGCATTTCTCCAGTGGGGCAAACCAGGAGAATACGAACCAGGGCAAGTAGAAGCATGGCAGTCTCTTCAGGAGAAATATGGAGAAGTTTGGGAACCAGCACCCATTGATTCGGTGTAGTCGAAAAAGCAAAATCCCGCCGAATTTTTTGCTGCGTTAGAACCGGGTAAATTGAGGATATTTCTGTGTGTAAAAGCAATCTAAATCTCCAAACAAACCCACGCCTACCGCGATCTTATGAGTCTTTTGGGATCAACCCGTTGCACTTTATCGCTATCGACTACAACTTTTGCCATGTGCCTGTGAGTAATGTTGGTAAGAGGATGTTTGAAAAGTTGCTGACAATACACCAACCCTTTGGAGATCCCCCTTGCATCCCCCGATAAATTGGGGGACTTTGAGGCTCTTGTTTCCCCCTTTTTAAGGGGGGCTAGGGGGGATCGGTTACTTCTCAAACATCCTCTAAGGGCGCATAGGGATGCGATGAGCGCCCATGAATCGAAGAACTCAGGCAAATGAGCAGTGTTGCAGCGATTGTAGAAGACTTGCAGTTATCGCGTCTCTACGGGATTTCAGGCGCAGGTGCATGGGTAGACGACTCCACAAGCAAGCTAGACAATTTCTCACTTAATCTAGCCCTAGTTCTCCCTTATCGAGAAGTCTGCACCTATATAAAATGAAAAACCGTGGGAGTTGGAGTTCCACGGCTTCTGAAGGAGTCTTATCTTAAAACAATCTTATTCGGCAGCAACTTGTAGAAAAGGGCTGGTAACAGTTTTTGTAACCGAATTGCCTTGGTGAGTGGAAGTCGCGGCTATACAGACGAAACCCGGATGGTGCGCGGGTTTTAATTTCATGAATCCGCAGCGGCGGACTTAGTTTGTTTAGCCGCGATTTCTAATTGCCAAGGCATGGCGTCCCCAGAATTCACATCCGTTCCACATACCGCTTCAACTCCCGCGCCATCCGCTTGATGCCTTGCTGCTCATCATCCCGAATGAAGGGCATAAATACACGAGTCAGCACCCCTGAGAACGTGTTGCGGTGGAAGTATTTAGTCCGTCCAAAGCCAATCTCTTGCAACTCAAAGACATACTCATTCTTAAAGCCAGGAATCGAGGAAACCCAAGCGAGACAAAGTCCAGACTGCACTCTAGTAATCAACGGCTGAAACTCAGTTTCCTCCTCACCCGGCACGCGCCGCACAGAGAGTAAAACCTCTTCCCCCTGCTTAAATGGCATCGTTGGATCGAGGTCAAATAAAAAAGTGTTCCACTTATACCACTTTTCTTTTTTCAACAGAACCTGCCAAACTTCCTGCTTAGGAGCATTAATTTCAATTTCGGTATAGAGACTCGCCATTATCGCGGCAGCTAATCCGGTAGTGTAACTGGGTACAATTGGAAACTTGCAGCTCCTTTAGGCTAGGAGCGTACAATTTTGGATTTTGGAGGAAAGGATTTTAGATTCCCAATCCAAAATCTATCATCTTAAATCTAAAATCTTTACTCAGCATGGTAAACCTAACACCCAACTCTAGCTTCAGTTTAACGATTCGCCTCCAGATTCCCAATCGCGCTGGGATGTTAGCAAGCGTCACCACAGCGATCGCTAGTGTCGGCGGTAATATGGGTCAAATTAGTTTAATCGAGCGGACTCGCAACATTGTGGTGCGAGAAATCACCGTCGATGCCGCCAGTACGGAACACGCCGAACAAATTGTCCAAGCCGTGAAAGCGTTGCCAGATGTCAAGGTGATTGATGTCTACGACTGCACCTTTAACTTGCACCGCAGCGGCAAAATCATGATGCAGAGTAAGATTCCGCTGAAAAATCAAGCCGATCTAGCAATGGCTTATACTCCCGGCGTTGGTCGTATTTGTATGGCGATCGCATCTGACCCCGAACAGGTTCACACTCTAACGATTAAACAAAACACGGTCGCTATTGTTACCGATGGCAGTGCCGTACTGGGATTGGGCAACTTGGGGGCAGCCGCATCGTTGCCAGTGATGGAAGGCAAAGCGATGTTATTTAAAGAATTTGCTGGGATTGATGCCTTTCCCATTTGCCTGGATACCCAAGACACGGATGAAATTATCCGCACGGTAAAAAATATTGCCCCAGTTTTCGGCGGCGTTAACCTGGAAGATATTGCCGCCCCCCGTTGTTTCGAGATTGAAGCGCGACTGCGGCAGGAACTCGATATTCCCGTGTTTCACGACGATCAACACGGCACCGCGATTGTTAGCCTTGCTGCCTTGATTAACGCCCTCAAGTTAGTGAAAAAATCCTTAGCGGATGTGCGAATTGTGATTAATGGGGCGGGTGCTGCTGGGGTAGCGATCGCTCGTTTGCTCAAGAAAGCCGGTGCAGAATCCATCTTGATGTGCGATTCCAAAGGTATTCTCTCCAGCCAACGCGCCGATTTAACCCCAGAAAAGCGAGAATTTGCCGTAGAAGCCAGCGGTAACTTGGCAGATGCTATGCAGACAGCCGATGTCTTTTTAGGCGTCAGTGCGCCCGGAGTGGTGACGCCGGAAATGGTGCGTTCGATGGCAAAAGATCCGATTGTATTTGCAATGGCGAATCCCATTCCGGAAATTCAGCCAGAATTAGTCACAGAAGATGTCGCCGTTATGGCAACCGGACGCAGCGATTACCCGAATCAAATTAACAACGTCCTCGCCTTCCCTGGCGTCTTTCGCGGGGCACTCGATTGTCGTGCGACTACTATTACGACCACGATGTATCTAGAAGCCGCTTACGCGATCGCTTCTTTAGTCAAACCCTCCGACCTCGACCGGGAACATATCATTCCCTCCGTGTTTGACCCGCGCGTAGTCAATGCCGTCGCCGGTGCCGTGCAAGCCGCCGCCCGTCAAGAGGGCATCGCCCGCCACTAAGCGAGCAAAGTAGCTGGTTCTAGGCGCAATCTATCGCGTCTGGAACCGGGAAGTGGGGAAGCTACCAATTATCAATTCCCCATTTTCATTCCTGAAATAGTTTGCTCTACAGATAGAGTTTCAATTTTCTAGATATTGGAAGAATAAGGGGGAATACTGCATTCTTGCTAGGGAATAATGAGCTTTAGTTTCTTTGACATCTTCTGGGTATTTCTGGCTCTCAGTTCGCTCTTGCCTGCCTTCCAACAACGTCGGTTGGCATTTCAGCGAGTCCAAGCTTTGCGGAATTTCGAGCGATCGCGCAATAGTCGAGTGATTTTGCTAATTCACCGGCAAGAATCGATTAGTTTCTTAGGAATTCCCATCTCGCGCTACATTACCATTGAAGATTCAGAACAGGTGCTGCGGGCAATTCGCCTCACGCCCCCCGACGTTCCCATCGATCTGATCTTGCATACCCCAGGTGGTTTGGTGCTGGCAACTGAGCAGATTGCCAGAGCATTGATTCGCCACCCTTCTAAAGTCACCGTCTTTGTACCTCACTACGCCATGAGCGGCGGCACCATGTTAGCTTTAGCATCTGATGAAATCGTCATGGATGCCAACGCCGTCTTGGGGCCAGTCGATCCCCAGTTGGGAAATATGGCAGCGGCGAGTATCCTCAAAGTCATCGAACAGAAGCCCATTAGCGAAATCGACGACAACACGATCATCATGGCAGACCTGTCGCGCAAAGCGATGGATCAGGTACAGCGGTTTGTCCGAACCCTCCTGAAAGACAATATTCCCCAACCGAAAATTGCTCCCGAAAACATCGAACGGATTGTGGAAGCTATCACTACGGGGCGAGTCACTCATGACTATCCGATCACGGTCGAGGAAGCCACGGAACTCGGTTTTCCGATTACAGTGGGGCTGCCAATGTCAATCTATAACCTGATGGATTTCTACCCGCAGCCCCAAGGCGGACGTCCTAGCGTGCAGTACATTCCCATGCCCTACGAACGTCCCCCAGCATTACCACCGACCCCTAAGGGCAGACCTTTACCAGAGAATGCTAAGTTTTAAGCTACCGTGAGATTTAAATTGCTGAGTAGTTGAGGCTGGTAATCGTCAGGAGTCAGTAATGCTTTGCTACTGACTCCTGACTACTAACTTCTGACTAATTATCCATTACCAACGCAGCGCGATCGCTATGCAATTTAGACCCACAGCTGCTTAAAAATTTTAGGACTTACACAAATATCACCACATCTGAGGGCAACCACAGGGGGATTGAACCCGAAAAAACCCTATGTGTATAAGCTTTGCGTAAGTCCTGAATTTATCAGCTTGACGGCGATGGACTGGGGCTGGGAGTCGGTGATGGACTGGGACTGGGACTGGGACTGGGACTCGGTGTCGGTCTTGGCGATGGACTGGGACTCGGTGTCGGTCTTGGCGATGGACTCACCTGTGGCGTTGGCGTGGGACTCGGTGTTGGGGTGGCGCGGGGTGTTGGCGTTGGTGTTGGCGCTAGTGTTGGTTCTGGCGCTGATTCTGGTGTTGGCGTTGACGCTGGCGCTTGCTCTTCAAGTCCCAGGATTCTTCTTGCCTCTTGGTCGAGTCTCTGACGTACTGGTAACGTAGCGATGCCAGTTACCGGCAAATTAAATTGTCTCTGAAACTGCCTGATGGCATCTTCAGTGCGCGGGCCATAAAACTGGTTGCGGGGAAGGGGCGGATTTGGCTTAACCACAAGATTCAAGTTTGCCTGAAGAATTTTGGTTATATTTGCGGCAAAATCCTGTGTCTTTGGCCCCGCTGTAGCATCAACAGGTGTTAGCTTATATCCCTGCTGAAACTCGCGGATAGCCCTTGTAGTGGCTTCATCCGTCAGAGTATCTCCAATCGTGACGTTATACCCAAAGCCGCGCAACAAGGAGCGAAATTCCCTTGGTGTGTAATCGCGGCTGCGTTCGGCTATAGCTACTTGGTAACTGACTAAGCTGGCGGTTATGGTGATCACCGCAGCCAAAGGCATTCCAAACCTACTCCACATAGCTCAATCTCCTCACTCACTCACTCACTGATTAAGCGCGATAGCGATTTGAACAGTTACAGTTTAAGCTGAATTGGGCATTCTATCGTTTATTTTTAGCAAGCGATCGCCACAACAGCCAATAGCGATCGCGTGGCGTGTGCTGCCGGGTTCGACCTTTCACCGTGCTGATATCCAATGGAATCCTTCTGTTTTTAAGGCAACATCAGCAATTGGCGAACAATCAGTGGTATCAAATCTGACTGAAGCTTCCGAGGGTCTGTCAAGCTGATAATTGGTAATTGAAGATTGTGATGGATGGTAGGTAGTAGGTAGTAGCTTTTTCCCCATTACCTTTTTCCCCATTACCTTTTTCCCCATTACCTTTTTTCCCATTACCTATTACCTCTTCTTCCTTTCCATGTCACCTCAAAAATTGGCAAAGACGCCCCAATCTCGTCGTAACTTGTGGTTTGAACGTGTAATGGCACTTTTGGCGGTGGCTAACTTAGGCTTGGTGCTGTTCGACTTAAGTTACGTTCCTCTGCGCGATTTCTACCTGCGGGAATTTCGCAGCCTTACTCGAATCTATGACCCAATCAAAGGCATTGAACCCCATCGAGAAACACAGCAGTATCTGGATACAGTAGAAAAACTCAAAGCACAGCTGCAACAGACAGAAGGATTGCAGTCGCCAGAAGTAGCAACCTTGTTGGAGGAACTGCGCCAACGAAGTGTGGAAATGATTGATACGAATCCGTTTGCAGAGGCGAATAAGACGGGGACTCTGGAAAAAATCAAAAATCGGATGCGTCAGCACATTGGCAAGGATTCTGCTAAACAATCTTTCAGCACCTTTTGGAGTCTGCCTTATTTATCCCAAGCTGGCGTAGAAAAAGAAATTACCTTTTATAACCAAGAAATTCAGCCTTTGATCGCAAGGAATTATTTTCGCCCAGTTGGGGAAACAGGTAATTTCGTTGACTACTTCTGGAAAATTGACCTCTGGTTTATCATTCCCTTCGGCATTGAGTTTTTGCTTCGTACCTACTATATTCATCGGCGTCACAATAGTCTCACTTGGCTCGAAGCAATGATGTGGCGCTGGTATGATATCTTCCTGCTGCTACCTTTTTGGCGGTGGCTGCGCGTCATTCCAGTTGTGATGCGCCTGCACCAAGCAAAATTATTAAACTTGGAACCAATACGGATGCAAATTAACCGAGGATTTGCGGCAAACTTTGCGGAAGAATTGGCAGAAGTCATCGTGATCCGGGTAATTAACCAGCTGCAAGGGTCGATTCGCTCTGGAGAACTGACTCGGTGGTTATCAGGACGGGAGACTCGTCCTTACGTTGACATCAACAATGTTAATGAAGTGGAAGCGATCGCTACCCTATTGATGAAAGTAACCGTCAATCAAGTGTTACCAAAAATTCAGCCGGATTTAGAAGCAATTCTACAGCACAACATTGAAAAAATCCTCAGCCAATCCCCCCTCTATCGGGGACTCCAGCAAGTACCTGGAATGGGTACCATCCCCACGCAGATGACTGAAAAACTGGTAAAAGAAATCTCACTTGCAGCCTACAACACCCTCACCGCCTCTCTGGAAGACGATCCGGTTGGCGCAGAACTTTCCAAACAGCTGATGGAACACTTCACTGAAGCCTTAGGATCGGAGGTGCAAAGACAGCAGACCGTTCAAAAAATTCAATCTTTACTTTTAGATATGTTGGAGGAAATCAAACTCAACTACGTCCAGCGCTTGTCCGAGCAAGATTTGGAGCAAGTGTTAGAAGAAACAAGAGCGATCCGTCAAATTGTCAAGCACTAACCAGATAGTTTCTCCGACAGCGATCGCGCCGCCACCCAGAATAAAAATTGTGCTTCTACTGAGTCTTCAGTCCGCGCTTACACGCGCCTACGCTAACAATCTTCAGTCCTATTTTCCTAGACCTTCAAGTACCAATGCTCGGTGCCAATCTCTTTTCTTGCCAGTTCCCTCAGCGCTCTGTTGACGACTCGCCACTCGCATACCGCTTGAGTTAAACTCAAAGTTAGGAAGGCGAATCCATCAGGATTCGTCCAGAAACTTCTTGGAATATAGTGTTCGCAGGAAGTGGGGCAGCACCCACTTTTTTTATTGGAGTTTTCCAATGACTCATCCCCTGATTCCACAAATTATTGATTTAGCAGCGCCGGTGGCAGAAGCCTTGGGCTTGGAAGTAGTCGGGGCGGTTTTTCACACCAACCAACGCCCACCCGTGCTGCGCGTGGACATCCGGAATTGCAACGCTGACACAGGGCTGGATGAGTGCGAACGAATGAGTCGGGCATTGGAGGCTGCTTTGGATGCGGCGGATTTCATTCCTGATGCCTATGTCCTAGAAATTTCTAGTCCCGGTATTGCGCGCCAGTTGACGACAGATCGGGAATTCATCTCCTTCAAGGGATTTCCTGTAATTGTCACAACATCCGAACCCTACGAAGGGCAGCAAGAGTGGACGGGGCAACTGATTCGTCGGGATGAAGATGGTGTTTACCTCAACCAAAAGGGTCGAGCGATCGCCATTCCCCGCCAAATGGTGAGCCGAGTGCAGCTGGATGAAAAACGGTAATTGAGCTAAGAGCTTAGTAGTCAGCCGTCAGTGGTCCGGTGAGGAAGTTGCCTCTTGACCACTGACCTATTACCAATTACCAGTTACCAATTACCAATAGCAATTAGCGAGGTTTTTTTTATGTCAATGGTTAGTCTACGCGGACTTAAAGAGCTAATCGATAAAATTAGTGTAGAGCGCAATTTACCCAAAAGTGCCGTTCAAGCAGCCCTACGAGAAGCTTTATTGAAAGGATACGAGCGATATCGTCGCACCCAAAACCTCGACAAGCATCATTTTGATGAAGATTACTTTCAAAACTTTGAAGTCGAACTCGACCTAGAACAAGAAGGAGAAGAAGGCTTCCGCGTCTTAGCGACCAAGACCATCGTTGAAAAGGTGAGTAGTGGCGACCATGAAATCGGTCTAGAAGAAGTGCAGAAAGTCGCTCCTGAGGCGGCTGTTGGCGACACAGTGGTTTTAGATGTGACCCCCGATCAAACCGAGTTCGGTCGTATGGCAGCAATTCAGACCAAGCAAGTGCTATCGCAAAAACTGCGAGATCAGCAGCGCAAAATCGTCGCTGAAGAGTTCCAAGAACTGGAAGGAACCGTTTTGCAGGCGCGGGTACTGAGATTTGAGCGGCAATCCGTGATTCTAGCTGTCAGTAGTGGGTTTAGTCAGCCAGAAGTAGAAGCTGACTTACCGAAACGGGAACAGCTACCCAACGACAATTACCGTGCCAATGCGACCTTCAAGGTATTTCTCAAAAAAGTGCGCGAAGGCCCAGCGCGGGGACCACAGTTGCTGGTTTCTAGAGCTGCCGCCGGTTTAGTCGTTTATCTATTTGCCAACGAAGTCCCAGAGATTGAGGATGAAGTGGTGCGGATTGTGGCAGTGGCGCGGGAAGCGAATCCCCCTTCTCGTCACGTTGGTCCGCGAACTAAAATCGCCGTCGATACCCTGGAGCGCGATGTAGACCCCGTGGGAGCCTGTATTGGTGCGAGAGGATCGCGGATTCAAGTGGTGGTGAATGAATTACGCGGCGAAAAAATTGATGTAATTCGTTGGTCGCCCGACCCATCTACTTATATTTCCAATGCTCTGTCGCCCGCACGAGTGGATGAGGTGCGTCTGATTAACCCAGATGCTCGTCAGGCTCATGTTTTGGTCGCGGAGGATCAATTGAGTTTGGCAATTGGTAAAGAAGGTCAGAATGTCCGTCTAGCAGCCCGCCTGACTGGTTGGAAAATTGATATTAAAGATATTGCCAAGTACGATTACGAAGCGGAAGCTCGGAATATGGCAGCTCTAGCAGCCGCTCGGCAAGCCCAAGAGGAAGCTGAGTATGAAGAAGCAGACGATGAGCCTGAAGAACTGGAAAGACCAGCAACAGTGCCTAGCTGGCAGCAGAACGGTGACGATTTTGATGATGTAGATGAAGTAGATGAGGTGGAAACCACGGAAGTTTAGATTTGAGATGAAATTTTCCATCCAAAATCTAAACTCCCAAATACTTGAGATGGAACCAAACTACCGACGTTGTGTGAGTTGCCGCCTAGTCGCGCCAAAATCGGCGTTTTGGCGAATTGTCAGAGTCTATCCGTCCCAGCAGTTACAATTAGATTGGGGGATGGGGCGATCTGCCTATCTTTGTCCCCAAGAAAGTTGTCTGGTAGCGGCTCAAAAAAAAAATAGGCTGGGCAGAGCGCTCAAAGTACCTGTCCCAGAAGCACTGTACCAAACCCTGTGGCAGCGCTTAGCTACTAAACTTGAAGGCTGCGATCGCTCCTTGCCAAGAAGCGAATCCAGCCCTCAAGAACCTTGCCTACCATCCGCATCAGACCTAAAACAGCCGCCCGAATGAGATATTGTAGGAAAGAAGTCCAAAAAAAGTGACGTGCCCCAAATTGTAAAGATTTGTGCGAAATTAGAAATACAAGTGTTTCACTATCCTTAGGGATAGTTCAGTTAACTTGGTGATAAACAGACTTCCCATAAGTAGCTTGGATATCATTAGTAGAAGTATAGGCAGCAAGTTAAAGCTTCACACCCATTAGGCAGTAAGCAAATGATCAACAAGTTGTCGTTCAAGCAGATGGTTATGGTGTAAAAACTGGTAGGATTCGAGGGGAAAGACTGGATGAACAACGGCAAAGTAAGAATTTACGAGTTATCGCGGGAATTGGATTTGGATAATAAGGATATTCTAGGAATTTGTGAGCGGCTCAATATTGCAGTCAAGAGCCACAGCAGCACAATAACTGAATCGGAGGCGGAAAGTATTCGCTCGGCGGCAGAAAAACAGGCAGCAGCCCGACCCGCTTCACGTGCGCGGGCTCCAATCGATCAGCGTAAAACAGCACCGCTAGCCGCTCAATCGGTGCGACCCAGGCTAGAAAACAAGCCGCAAATTTTGGAGATTCGTCAGCATAAGTCTGGTTCTGGTTCTAACGCACAACAGCCGGGAGAACAGGTGGCGATTCCTCCCCAACCACCAGTAAGACAGCAGACGCCATCACCCATGAAGCCGACAAGCCTGAATAAACCAGTGCGTCCTAACCAGCGGGATACTACTCCTGTAGTAGAAGTAGAAGTAGAAGTAGAAGTAGAAGTAGAAGTAGAAGTAGAAGAAAAACTACAGGTAGACCCGGTAGAGGCTCCTCATAACCCAGCGCCGAAAGCTGTTGAACCAGCCCCCCATCTCGTTGAACCTCCCATGCGACAAGCAGGGGAGCGTCCTGGGCCAAGTAATGTGGATCGGCCTGTATTAAAACGTGCCAAGGTAGAAACAGGCATTAGCTCGCCAGTCGCGATACCCCAAAAAGTAGGACCAGCGAGCGGGGCACCCGAAAGAAATAACGCATCGGCTCCTCCCGCCCCTGTCAGATCGGAGCGACCTGCCCCCCCTGCCCCACCACGAGTTCCAGAACTGCACTCGCCGCCCCAAAGACCGGTGCGACCTTCCGTGCCAGTTGGCAGACGCCCAGGCGGTGTCGGTGACACGCAACTAGAAGCAGGTTCCAGTCGCTCGAAGCTACTACGGGACGAAAACGATGAAGGTTTGGGAACGCCCGATACCCTCGGAGAAGAGGCAAGAAAACCGAATCCCCCCCGTCTCGTCGGTCCCAACAAGCGAAAACCTGAGTGGGAGGATAGTGAGGAAGAAGAAAACCCAGATAAAGCAGGCAAGGCAGGTGCTAAAGCTAAACGTCGGGTTCAACCCCTCATTGATGACGACGAAGACTTTGAAACGGATTTAGAGGAATTGCCAGCAGCATTACAGGTGAGTCTATCCGTGGCTCGTCCTCCCAAGCAGCAAAAGGCTCGTCCACCCAGCCCAGTCGTGGTGGCAGCGGAAAGAGAGAAGCGGAAGCCTCAAATGCAGCGCGGCGATGGGCAAAGCAACGATCGCGATCGCCGTCGCGAACCTGCTGCTAAGGCAGAACGTCCCGAAAATCTGGTGTTAACGGGCAGTATGACCGTTCAAGAACTCGCGACAGCCCTAGCAGTCCAGGAAACAGAGATTATCAAAACTCTGTTCTTTAAAGGCTTTGCGATCAATATCACCCAAACCCTAGATATCCCAACCATCACAATGGTGGCCAAAGAACTGGGCGTGGAAGTGGAGACGCAAGAAGAACAAGCCGCTGCTACAAAAGTAACGATAATGGTGACCGACGAAGACGTGGATCACCTGCAACGTCGTCCGCCAGTCGTAACGATTATGGGTCACGTAGACCACGGGAAAACAACTCTGCTTGATTCCATCCGCAAAACCAAAGTAGCGCAGGGAGAAGCCGGGGGAATTACCCAGCACATCGGTGCCTACCATGTGGATGTGGAATATGAAGGAAAAACTCAGCAAGTTGTGTTCCTAGACACCCCTGGTCACGAAGCCTTCACAGCAATGCGGGCGAGGGGAACACGAGTCACCGACATCGCCGTTCTGGTGGTTGCTGCCGATGATGGTGTCCAACCCCAGACAATTGAAGCAATCAGCCACGCGAAAGCAGCTGAGGTGCCAATTGTCGTGGCGATCAACAAAGTTGATAAACCGGATGCCCAGCAAGACCGCGTGAAGCAGGAATTAATCCAGTACGGTCTGCAACCCGAAGAATGGGGCGGCGATACCATAATGGTTCCCGTGAGCGCCATCAAAGGGGAAAACTTGGATACCCTGCTGGAAATGATTTTGATCCAGGCGGAAGTTTTAGAACTATCTGCTAACCCAGACCGCGCCGCTAAGGGTACGGTGATTGAAGCAAATCTGGATAAGTCGAGAGGCCCAGTTGCTACCTTGCTGGTGCAGAATGGTACGTTGCGAGTAGGTGATGTCCTGGTAGTTGGCTCAGTATTGGGCAAAGTCCGGGCGATGATCGATGACCGGGGAGATAGAGTTACTGCGGCGGCACCATCGTTCGCGGTGGAAGTGCTGGGCTTGAGCGATGTCCCAGCGGCTGGCGATGAGTTCGAGGTCTACCCGAACGAAAAAGAAGGTCGCGCGATCGCTAGTGCCAGAGCCGATGAGCAACGCCAATCACGCCTGCAACAGGTGATGGCATCCCGCCGAGTCACTTTGAATTCCCTCTCAGCTCAAGCTCAAGAAGGCGATCTCAAAGAACTCAACTTGGTTCTGAAGGCAGACGTTCAAGGTTCCGTAGAAGCTCTTCTGGGTGCCCTCGGACAGCTGCCACAAAATGAGGTACAAGTTCGGGTGCTGTTAGCGGCTCCTGGCGAAGTCACCGAGACAGACGTTGACTTAGCCGCCGCGAGTGGTGCTGTAATTGTTGGATTTAATACCACCCTTGCCAGCGGTGCCCGACAAGCAGCGGATCAAGCAGGGGTCGATGTGCGCGAATACAACATCATCTACAAACTGCTAGATGATATTCAAGGCGCAATGGAAGGTCTCTTGGAACCAGAGCAGGTGGAAGAACCTCTGGGGCAAGTGGAAGTCCGGGCTGTCTTCCCAGTCGGTCGTGGCTCCGTCGCCGGTTGCTATGTGCTGTCGGGTAAAGTGGTTCGCAATTGCCGAGTGCGGGTGCGCCGCAACAGTCAGGTAGTTCATGATGGCGTCTTAGATTCCCTCAAGCGGATGAAAGAAGATGCCAAGGAAGTCAATGCCGGATACGAATGCGGCATCGGCGTCGATCGTTTCAATGCCTGGGTAGAAGGCGACATCATCGAAGCCTACCAAATGGTAAGCAAGCGCCGGACTCTATCGCCAAATTAGTGCTGAGTGCTAAGGACTGAGGACTGAGAGAAGAAAAGTGAATCTCTTCCGACTTCATGCTCAGTCCTTTTAACTCAGTCCGCGCTGTCACGACACTTCGCCTTCAGTCCTCAGTCTGAGAGTCCTCTACAATGCGCTCTTTTTGGTTGGAACCGTTCTTGTGGATTCATCTTGCCGGTCTGGCGACAGTTCCCATTTGGCTGGAACTCTGCTGGCTGGGTCTGGCAGTTGGCGATCCCGTGTTTCCGGTGTGGTTGGAGATATTTTTGGTTGCCACTGTAGGCATTGCACCCGTGCTATGGATGCAGTTGAGCCGTCCTTTCAACATCTTCAGCATCCTGGCAGTGGCATTGAAGCCAAGTCAACTGACGCTTAACCAGCGACGCCTGTTGTCACAGTTCAAGTCACCCGCGAACCAATTAGTAGCCGTTCTGGCAGCTGGTTTCATGCTGTGGGTGTTGTGGCTAATCTATCAGGCAGCACCGCTAGCGGCGACTGTTACACCGCTTCCCCCAGAGTGGCGGTTCGCTGGACTGCTAATAGCGGCGCTGGCATTTCTGGCAAGCAATTTGTTCTTGCAGATACCGCTGAGCGTGGCGCGAGTCCTCCTCACTAACGAAGCAGCATTTTCTGCTACACAACCCTGTTCAGCAGAACAAATTCCGCAACAATTTACAATTCCGGGAGTACAGGTGAATCAAATCTTACCGCCGGAAATTTCAGAGACATCTGCTATATCGCCCAACCCACTAGAACCAATAAATGCCGCAATAGAAGCGCCAGCGTCCTCCGACTAATCTAAAAAAGAGATTTTTCTTCAAGGTTCCTGGTTTTTCTGCACATCGGTGTCTAACGTTAAAAGCTTTCAGCAACTGGCGTAACCCAAAAAATTTGGCTCTTCCGTAGTTGGTATGCTAAATTTATAGTCAAGAAGCGCCACAAGCTATACTAGCCATGAATTTAAGCCAATTTAGCGTTTATTAAATAGAAAATACAGTCCAAAATCGTTATACCTTGCTAGGTAAGCCTTTCAAGTTTTGGAATCAACTTTTTAGCATACCAAGTAATGAAGAGCCAAAAATTTTGGCGGATTGACCTAGAGATGTTACTGACAGCACAAATCCCCCCAACCTAACTGAGTTATCCTAAGAATAGACATAGAAATTTGTTAAATAGTCATCAGCGGGCAGTCAATTTTAAAGATTAGATTTAGAGATTAGATTTTAGAGTGGGTTGTAAATCCACAATCTAAAATCAAAATCTAAAATAGAATTGCTGAAGGCTGATAGCTGAAAGCTCCTTGTTCCCTTATTTAAGGTGCATATGGTCAGGTTTCCTGCTTCATCAACCAGCCAATTCTCCGGCAATACCAAAATCTGGGAAAGCCTCAAACAAGCGATCGCATCCAGTTCTGGGTTTCAGCGCTGGGAGATAGAACACCCGTTGGATGACGACCGCCTTCAGGAGTTCAACCTTGATTATCGGGTTCGCCGATATCTGCGCGAAACTCTAGAAACCCTTGCTTATTAGTCATTAGTCATTAGTCAGTAGCAAGGGACTAATGACTAATGACAACTCACTACTGACCAATTTTGATTAAATCACCTAGATTGGGCAAGCCCTGTCCCAGTCGCTTGAGTTTGCCATAAACCTCGGCAAGGCGATCGCCCTCCACATGAACTTCTGAGGTCGGGTAATTTTGTAAGAGTTCAATCAGGGTAATCTGATTGTCTGGAAGCGCCGAAGTCATCACCGCTCCCCGTAAGGACTGAATGTTTGCGCCATTGCCGGGAGTATGAACCACGTCACTGACTTGATTCAAGAGGATTTCCCCAATCTGGCTATTTAGCACCCGATCTAAAATCCGGGCATTCACCTTAACTTCTTGCGTCAGGGTTTTTCGCAAATCCTCAGGTTTTCTTCCTGCTAGAGCCAGATAAGCACGCAGCGCGGGTGAAAGTTTACCCGTTTCTGAAAAAGTTGTGAGTTCGGGAACAGATACCGATTCCCGTAGAAAGCGGTATTTCAGCACTACCGAGTTAGCAGCATCCGCAGGAGAGGCGCTGAGCAAAACACCCGCAGCAGCGAAGAAACAAAATACGAAAGGTAGCGATCGCAGCAGTAGAGAGCGCATAAGGAACCTGAAAACAGCTTTGAAATAGCACAACTGTGCTTATTCTACTTTGACGATACTGAATGCCAATGGGTTGCATCCTCCTGCTCAAGGAACAACTGCTTTTGAATCATCCCTCTGGCCTGAATTAGCATCAGCTAACGCGCTTAGATTTATAAAACCAAAGCCCTCAGAACATTTCAGGCTTTACATCGCCTGAAATTTTTTTAGAATGGGCAAGTTGCCACGTTGGGAACTGATAATATTCGCAACTTGTCATCAAACGTAATTGTGAATATTAATATTGGCGACGCGAGTGCATACACTAAGTATGTATAGCTTCCAGCGTAAAAAAATATCCCAATTAGTTAGTCTCTAAGTTGCTAAATCGTACAGTTAATAATGCACATCAAAAGCAGCAAACGTATGACACCTCAGGGTTTTTCCGCTCGTTCCTTCCATTTTTCTAGCATCCGTTCCGCCAAACGCCTCGCTGGTGTCGTACCCGTCCGGGCGTCCCTGCTAAGCGCTTTGTTGCTTTGGTCTGGAGGGGTCATGGCACTTCCTGCGGCTGCCCTTTTCGAGCCATCAACGCAGATAGCTCAACTTCCTGCAAGCGCGAAACTTGTCTACGTCAACCAATCCACGGGCAACGATACTGCCAGTGCTGGCACCAGTGAAACCACACCCTATCGCACTATCACCTACGCCCTCCAGCAAGCCAACTCTGGCACAGTAGTACAATTAGCTCCTGGTTCCTACACGGTTGACACGGGTGAAGTTTTCCCCCTCCTTGTCAAACAGGGCGTCATTCTGCGCGGCGACGAGCAAAGCAAAGGACAGACCGTAGCGATTATTGGCGGAGGCGGCTATGTTAGTCCCACCTTTTCCGGTCAGAACATTGCAATTCGGGCAGAGAAAGACAGTGAAATCAGAGGACTGACCATCACCAACCCGAATCGTCGCGGAACTGGACTGTGGATTGAATCTACCAATGCAACGGTTAGTAACAACACCTTTTCGAGCAACGACCGGGAAGGAGTTTTCGTCACCGGGACAGCTACCCCCAAAATTGAAAGCAACGTCTTTACCAAAAATAAGGGGAATGGCATTTCAGTCGCCAAGACAGCTCAAGGAGAAGTCCGCAACAATCTGTTTCAAGAGACGGGTAATGGGATTGTCTTGACTGAGACGGCATCGCCTTTGATCGCAGACAACCGCATTGTCCAAAACATTGATGGAGTCGTTGCCTCCAACTCCTCTGCCCCAGTACTGCGTAACAATATTATTGAGGCAAACACGCGCTATGGAGTCGTGGCAAGCGGGGATGCTCAACCCAATCTAGGGACTCAAGAAAATCCTGGGCAAAATCGGATTCGCAACAATGTTCGTTTCGATGTTGCCAACCTAACCCGCACGAATACTATCATCGCGGTCGGCAACGATATTGATTCTAAGAAAATTTCCGGGCGCGTGGATTTTGTGGCGGCGTCGGTACCTAGCGGCGGTTTTGCCGATGTTCAAGGGAACTGGGCGCAAGCGTATATCGAAGCTTTGGTTGCTAAAGATGTGATTGCCGGTTTCCCTGATGGCACTTTCCGCCCCAACGAACCTGTCACTCGCGCTCAGTTTGCGGCTATTATCAACAAAGCTTTTACACCAGCAGCAACACAATCTGGTATCAATTTTGTAGATGTCAAAAGCAATTATTGGGCTTATCAAGCCATCCAAACAGCTTATCGGGGAGGCTTTTTGTCTGGGTATCCGGGTCAGGTATTTCGCCCGGAACAGCGCATCCCCAGATTGCAAGTTTTAGTTTCCTTGGCAAGTGGTTTGAAATTGCGTTCGGACAATACTGGTGTGCTGTCTGTTTACAATGATGCCACCCAGATTCCTAGCTGGGCAAGTACAGCGATCGCAGGGGCAACTCAGAAACAACTGGTGGTGAATTATCCGACGCTGACTCAGCTCAATCCCAGCCGTGACGCCACTAGGGCTGAAGTCGCCGCTTTTGTCTACCAGGCGCTAGTGAATGCTGGTCGTGCTGAGGCGATTCCTTCACCTTATCTAGTCCAGGCTCCATAATCGCGGCTCAACGTGAGATGTATAGCGTTCCAACTACTGGATGCTGGCGCTCTATAAGTCGTATAATAGAGGTTAGCTTTCAGCACTCTGCTGATGGTTAACCTCGAAATGCGGGTATAGTTCAGTGGTAGAACGTCACCTTCCCAAGGTGAATGTCGTCGGTTCGAGTCCGATTACCCGCTTTTATAAACAGTGACTAATTAAATGTCATCGTTGACAGATTAATGTCGCTTTGACAAATTAGTGATGTCATTAAGGCTAAATCATCCAATTTGCCGAAAGTATTCGCAGTGGATTGGGCAGTTGAGGCAGCGGCATTTTTAGAAGGCTAGTTGGAATATCGAAAAAAACGCCAATTGGGATTCAAGTTTTCTGGCGCGGTTGGCTGAAATTGGAATCCCTATGTGAAGGTTGGCAACTTGCTACAGAGACTTAGCGCGAAAAGTCAGAGTAGAGGCTAGCGATCGCGCACAATAAAAAAGCTTCTGTCCACTCTACAACTGCCCCGTAGGTATCGCCGGTATGCCCGCCTAGCTGGCGGTGAAACCAGGCTCCTGTTAAAAGCGCGATCGCGCATCCTGCGGCTGCTGTTCCCACCGCTGCCAGCCACCGACTCGGTGACACAACGATCTGTAATCCCAACAGGGCAAATAGCAACAGCAATCCCAGCAGGATGTCTTGAGGCGTCCGAATCGATTCTTTGTGGAAGGCACCTTTACCCTCCGCTTTGAGGTAAGGATAGCAAGCGATCGCCACCACTTGTCCCCACCGCCCCCATCCCGCCGATACCATTAGTGCCAGCCACCGATAAGATTCTAAGTCAGTCAGGGCAGATGTTTTTAATAGCAGCAGCGCGATCGCTGCCATCGCTCCAAAGGCACCCGTGACGCTATCTGCCATCACCTCTAGACGCCGCTGTCGTTCGCGTAGCTTGTCCGCAGAAAAATCCTGCACTGCCAGTCCATCTGCTGTATCCATTGCCCCATCCAGATGCAGACCCCCGGTGAGGGCAATCCAAGCAACAACCACCATTGCAGAACGAGTCAGCATCGGGACACCCAGCAGTTGGAAACAAGTATCCAAAAGAGCGAGTAACCCCCCAATCAATAAACCCACCAAAGGTGCCCAACGAGCAATGCCCCGGAATTCTAATGCCCATCCAGATGGAATAGGGATACAGGTGTAAAAGGCGATCGCGCCCAGAAATGCTTGCCAAAATGAGAAAATTTGCACAACCAACAAACTTAATGACTTTTCGATCGCAGATTCAGCAGATTAGCGTATGAACAGGGGAGAAATGTTGGGCTAAGATTGTCTCGTAGCAGTTCCGATTGCCAAAGGCGTAAGCCATTAGGTTATGAAAGCTACCTGCTTCCCTAAGTAGTGTATATTGCATTTATTCTGTTGCATCTACGCAGCGACCAGGCAAGATCGGGCTTGTTTGAACCAGAGGCTGTTTCCATGACTTATGACCAATCTCCGCCCCGCTTACCGGCTCCATGTATTATTGACAGCGGCATAATCCTTAATAAACAAGATATGCGGCGACTGCTGACCGATCTAGGTCGCGTTCGCTACATCCACACCCTCGATGGCAAAGTGCAGAGCGAGGGCGAAGGATGCGTGCTGGAGGTATTTGCCGAGCCACAGCGGTCTACAATGATTGCTAACCAGGCAATCTATCTCAACGTCCATAGTTTTGATTATCTGCAACTGCACCAGTCGAGCGAACAGGAATCTTATTTTGACTTAATTCAAGATCATCGTCAGTTACGTTTGATACCGCTTTCTAGTCCACTCCAAGAGCAAAGCACGCCGATCATTAATGCCGCCGCTTTAGAAGCGATGGTGACACAAGTTCTGTCTGCTAAGTGGGATGTCCAACTTGACGACGACGATTGCTTATTCTAAGTAGTAGTTGTTAGGAAGTCGTTAGTCATCAGTCATTAGTCAATAAAAATCGGCTAATCACCTAAAAACTAAGGGCTAAAGACTGTTGTTAGTGAGACTCGCAGCTAAAGTAAGTGGGATTTTCGTTTCAATGTCAGGCGCGTTGTCGCCATACGCAGGCACGAGCCGGGACTTTTTTGACACCGCATGGCTTAGTGGAAACACCTAAGTTTATGCCGGTAGGGACGCTGGCGACTGTCAAATCTCTGACAATCGATCAGCTGGAGGCAACGGGTGCCCAAATGGTTCTGGCGAATACCTTTCACCTCCACTTGCAACCTGGAGAAGCGATTGTGGCGGGTGCGGGTGGGCTGCACCGCTTTATGGGCTGGAAGAAGCCGATGCTGACAGATTCTGGGGGCTTCCAGGTATTCAGCTTGAGCGAGTTGCGGAAAATTACTGAAGACGGTGTAACATTTCGCTCTCCCCGCGATGGGCGGATGCTTCATCTGACGCCAGAGCGGTCAATCCAAATTCAGAACGAACTGGGAGCGGATGTCATCATGGCATTTGATGAGTGCCCGCCCTACCCAGCGGAGCGATCGGAAGTCGTGGCGGCAACAGAGCGGACTTATCGGTGGCTGGAGCGGTGTATAAATGCTCACCAACGTCCGGACGAGCAAGTTTTGTTTGGGATTGTTCAGGGTGGGGTTTATCTGGATTTGCGAGTTGCGGCTGCTGAGTCATTAGCGGGGTTAAATTTGCCAGGATACGCGATTGGCGGTGTCAGTGTGGGAGAACCGCCGGAACTGATTCACCAGATTGTGCGGGCGACTGCGCCAGTGTTACCTGCCGAAAAGCCTCGTTACCTGATGGGTGTAGGCACTTATCGAGAAATGGCACAAGCGATCGCATCCGGTATCGATTTATTTGACTGTGTGATTCCCACCCGCTGGGCGCGTCACGGGACTGTGATGGTACAGGGAGAACGCTGGAATCTAAAAAACGCGCAGTACAGAGAAGATTTCACTCCCCTTGATGCTAGTTGTCCTTGCTACACCTGCCAGAACTTCAGCCGCGCTTACTTGTGTCATTTAGTGCGATCGCGGGAAATCCTCGGTTACACTTTACTCTCGATTCACAACGTTACTGAATTGATTCGCTTCACGCAACGAATTCGGGAGGCAATTTTAGGCGATCGCTTTGTTACGGAATTTGGTCACTGGCTGGACGTTTGAGGACTTTCCGACTCTCCGAAAGACGGAATCTTTCTATCGTTGTCTGCATTTTTTGGGTTAAAGTGCGATCGCGTTTTTCAAAATTTAGTTTTGGTATGTCTGAAACAGTCATGTTTAGCCAGTTTCCGGCAGAACTTATTGTTCCGCCGAGAGGGCTTGAATGGCTGTTTAATTATTTACCTATCATTGACATCCTCCCCGACCTAAAAGGTACGGGGATTCCAAGAATCACTTCTTAGACTTTTCTGCTTCAATGCAACTGCCATCAGACTTATGCCTATCCGGTCTTACGTTCGCTCCACAGACTTTCACCGCAAGCCCTGCGGCGAGTATGTTATGTGCGGCATTCACATCCCGGTCATGG
>NZ_JBHZGO010000102.1:0-1012 GCF_042747725.1 Coleofasciculus sp. H7-2 | reverse complement strand
TCATTAGAGTTGTTCCCCAATAGTTTCAGAGCAGCCAAAAGTTCCATAGACCCGCAGAGATGACCACGACATCATCTTCAAAGGTTGCTCTGTGGTTGCGGTAAGGGGTGACGAGGATGCGGTAGCGCTTGATGCCGCCAATGGCATGCTCAACAAAGATGCGTAGCTTGGCTAAAGCGCGGTTATCCTGTTTCTGCTCTTTGCTGAGTTGCGGCTTGGCATTGTGCTTACTCCTACGCGGCTCTTTGTGGGGGATACGGATGCACTCGCCCTGGTAGTCTTTTTGAACCCCTTGATATCCTGAGTCAAGTAGCACGTCAATACCTATAAACCAAGCCTGTTGTGCTGGAAACTCCTTTTTGAGCAAGGTGTAGTCGTGGCTACGACCTGGAAAGGTCTGACCCACAAACAAAATGACTTTCTCGGCGCTAGACATAAGGGTGTTCTTTAACGTGTGCCGCTTTTTTTGCCACTGTACAACTCGCGCTGCCGTTGGTTCTCACCTGGACGACGGTGCAAACGTTCACTGACATCGATGAGTAGCTTGTCCACACCCTCTAGAGCCATCTTGAACTCCTCAAGCGTGGCAAACTCCCGCTTGGGTAAAACATCTAAGCTCGCTAAGGTCTTGTACAAAATAGGGGTTAGCCTACCTGTGGGCCGCATGGCCTATGCACGTTCTCGCAGGCTTTAGAACGTGCCATGTCGAAGTGTGTCCCCAGTACATCAAAGGTCGGATAGTTTTTAAAGTAGTAGAGCATAAACATCAGCTTGTCTGCACCCCTAGGCAGCTTCCCCTTCTGTCCTGCACCCGGTCGGCGTCGCTTTATACCCTGTTCATATGCTTGCTGCCGCTCTGCTTGATAGACCTCTGCAAACCGGGTTGCTAGCTTGTCGAACTTCTCTCTGGACAGTCCTGTTAAAGCCCTCAGCTGCCGTTCATCACGTATCTTCTCTGTCATCTTCCTAGCTTGGCAGCTCTGACTTGCTATTGGGGAACAACTCTTATGTA